>CAZISK010000104.1:0-13497 GCA_964541355.1 uncultured Candidatus Obscuribacterales bacterium | reverse complement strand
GAAGCAAGAGTTCAGTAACATGCTCAGCCACGATCTTCGTACTCCGCTTACGTCCTTGTCCACTTTCCTTGAGTTACTGGGAAGTGGCAAATACGGTCAACTCTCCGAAAAGGGATTGAGCTCTATTGCGACTATGGATAGGTCGCTTGGTCGTCTGGTTCAGATGGTATCGGATCTCCTCGATATCGAGAAAATAACGTCTGGCGCATTTACTTTGTGCTGTTCGCTGCAGCCATTGGTCAGTCTTGTAGAAGTATCAACCGCCCTTGTCGAGGGCAACGCCGTGGCTCGAAAAATCGAGATATACAGCAAGGTTGATCCAGCCCTCATGGTTAACTGCGATCCGGAATTGATTGGAAGAGTCATTCAGAACCTCTTGTCCAATGCTATTAAGTACTCTCCCGAAGGAGGCATCATTGAACTGTCGGCTGAATCGTTGCCGGACAAAAAGATCAAATTCCTGGTTCGGGACCATGGTCCCGGTGTTCCATCGCAGTTCAAAACGTCTATCTTTAAGCGGTTTTCTCAAATCCAGGATCCGAACTGGAAGCGATCGAATAGCTCTGGTCTGGGTCTAACAATCTGCAAGAGTATCGTAGAACAACATGGCGGAAGCATTGGTGTGGATAGCACCGAGGGTGATGGCGCCACTTTCTGGTTCTTGCTACCCAGCTAGACTTTTGTTCCAGCTCGTTCATGTCGTGCTCCTCCCACGACTCGGTATTAGAGGTCGAAGAAAGTTCGGATACCCGGTTGGCAAACCGCCAGCGGGAAAAGCTCATACAGTTGCGCCCGGGCGCTTCACAAAGAAGTTATATGCAGCCGACACTCCGCGTTTGCGTTAGCGTCCCCACCAATCAGCTTGGAGATGGGGATGGCATTTACCTCTTGAGCCAATCCGCTCCTCCGCAAACAATTTGCAAACTCAGTTGTCTATGCTGACTCCGCTGGTACATGGAGGGTTTTGGAATGAGCAACAACTCAACGTCGGAATTGTCTCATGATGTGTTCTTTTCTGAGATCTTCGAATCTGCAGAAATTCGAAGCGGAAGAGTGGTAACAACGACTAATACCTATATCCCTCCGATAACCATCGATCTGGCTAGCCCGCTTTGCTCTAGTAACGAATCCGCACGACCAATTGAGCCGGCTCAAGAAGAGGTGCTGATTCTAATGGTGATCAAAAACCGGGTCACCGCATGGGGGTCTGATGGATTACTGTCAGACCCAGAGCTAGTGCTTTTTCGAGCTGCCGATCGCGTGCTCGAAAAAACACTTGGCTTTGGCGATTAATCCGATTCCACAGAGGGAGTTCTTCCAATGGGCGATTTGAATAATTTCGATAGAGTGAAACGCGACGAGTCTTTCCAGGTTCCTTTTCAGCAGTGGGTAGCAGGCAGAACAGAAGATGTGTTGCCTTTCCTATTCGATTCCGGAAATAGAGAATATGTGAGCCGCGGTCTTCTTCCTTCGGTGTCGATGAACGAAGGCGATGACGCACTTGCCATGGACGATCGTAAAGATGAAAAGCCGGAGAAGATTTCTGATAATCCTCCGGATAAAGGCGGCAAGCAAACGGATGATGCCAAAGATAAAGGCGAGCGCTTAATTCAAAGTTCAAGCAGGGACAATCGCTCAATCGATCGTCAGGTTGACGTACGGAAACAAAAGCTCGCTCCCGCTCTAGAATCGATGTTGCAGGGGCAGGCCGCCAGCTTGGATTTGACCGAGAGAATCTCGATGGTCGCAACCAACGGAGACAAGACCGAAGTGGTGAGACTGGCAAAGTTACGTGACATCGCGGATCTAGTCGAAGCAAAGAAATGGGAGGACTTCAGGAGTTATCTTGAACCTGGACTGGCAAGAGGTGTTCGTGCGATGTCCGCAAAGATCCGGTCGGGCGATGAGAAGCTGATTGAGGAGGCAGAGAAAGAGTTAGCCTCGCTGGTAAAATCCATGCCAGAGCTCCAATTTGATGAAGAATTTCGAAATGAGCTGACTGCATCTTACGATCGGATGATCAACGACAGAACAGCAAAGAAACTGCCACCATTGAATGAGCGGCTATGGCCGACGATACCCAAGACACAAAGAGCCAATGGAGACGCTCTGGCTGAGGCTAACAAGATATATGCGCAGTCCGGCGCCAAAGCATCGAGACCGTTCTTCGAAAAGGCTATCCAGGACGCAGACCAGTTACCGCAGGATAAGATCGGTGAAGAGCGGGAAGCGCTGTTTCTACGTAGGCTCAGTCTCGATCGGACTATAGCAGGAATGAATTCGAAGGCTCAGAGCAACGAGCTGTATTTGATAACCGAAGGGGCTAAGGCTCGGGGAGATGAATGGGAAAAGTATCTGGAATACCTGGCGCCAGGCACAGTTCGAATTAATGCCGGTCTCGCCATGATAAGCAGTGGAGAGCCAGAACTCTTGCTCTACGGAAAGCAACTTCTGGGCCAAGCAATTGAGAAACGACCACAACTTGAATTTTCCAAGGAGTATCAATCCAACCTGCGGAAGGCGTTTGAGAGCCATTTCAAGCATCGATTTGCGAAGGAAAAACCGGTTGTAAAATCTGGTGAAAAGTCCGGTGAGAAACCAGTTGTTGAGACTCCAGGCACCAAAAGTGGTGCAGGACAGGTTGCTCAGGACCAGCAAGCGTTAGAGATTGGGTTTAAGCAAATCGACCCGAAATCACTGTCTCCGGAGGCGTTGAAGGAGCTGGAGAATGATGCCGAAATCAACTCCTATCTAGCTGACGAGCTTACCGGTCCGGTTCTGGTTGCTGCACTGCTCTATCTGGGTTATAAAGTCGTAAAGGGAAGACTGACGAAAGCTCGCCCAGGGTCTACGCTACCTGAGGCGAAGGAAGGTCCCAAGGCAGTTGAGAAAGAACCGGGCGCAGCGAAAAAGCCGAATATCGGGGAAGAACATGCTCCTTTGAAGAGAGAAAAAGACTTGAAGCAAGAGGGAAATGAAATCCCACCGGCAGAACGAATACGCTCAGGTGAGAAGGGAGCAAGCGCTCCGGAGCCAAGAACGAGTCGACTTAGAACTCTGAACGGAACATCAATGGGTGAGCCCTTCCATCTAAATATTGGCGCCGGTCGTGAGATTGTAGTAGGCACGGAAGGGCATGTAGACGTCGGCGGCAAGTTCCTAGCCAATAGACACGCAGCTATTCACGTCGACAGCGACGGTAATGCATTTATGCGTATTCTTCCTGAAGGAGGGCCGAATGCTGTGGCATTGATAGAGAGATTCGAACAGCCTAACAAAAAGCTGACTGCTTCCGATGGTTGGGTGATCATTGGAACCAAAGACAAAATCAGCATCGGCGGCTCAAAATTCATTTCACTGTCCGAGCAGATTGCCTCCCCGTATGCAGTGCGACTGGATGGACGAAACCTCATCATCGAGCCTGGAACACACGTTACCATTGGTCGCGGAGATCCGACCGCAAACGAACATGCAGACGGATCTAAAAGAGTCAATCTTGGCGAGGACAGGAGGAGGGTGAGTCGTGTCCATGCTCAAATTGGTGTCGATGAAAAAGGAAGACTCTTCATCGTAGATGTTGGCACTACTGGCAAAGGCTCTAGCGATGGAACATGGGTGAACAATAAGTATATCGAACCGAAGAAGAGATACTTCATTGATGAAAATGATGTGATTAGTCTGGGTAAGGCTGGCAGGGAAGGCAGCATGGCCGTAGAAGTCAGAGACGTATTCAGCCATGGCGAAAGAGTCAAAGATGGTTCCGCATCGGCCAAACCGGTAAAGTATACGATCAGAATGGAGCCTCGTGCAGAGGTTGCTCCAGCGCCATCCGTCGACCCGGTCATTCCTCGCGACACGCGTGGAAGCTACGAGATCGGTAAGGTTGGAGAAAAACAGATTCGAATTTTAGGCGGTTTGGGAACGGAGCTTCCCCACGAAAGTATCAGACTTTCAACCGTAGACGCCAGGGCGCTAGGTTCCGATCAGTCGCCTTTCCAAAAGGTGAAGTTGCAGGTACGAGGAAACGATGTCGACTATTATCAGAGCAAAGAACACCCGGGGCGGTTTTACATATTGGCAGAGACCGGTAAAGGTGGTGCCAAGCTAATCAGAGACTATGAGGTCTTTGTCGACCCAGGCAGATCTGGAGAACAGGGAAGGGCGGTTGAAAAACCTGGACCGAGCCCAAAATCAGAGGGACCGGATCAATCTAAACCACAAAAAAAACCTGATGTACCAGACAAACCGGAAGACCCAGTCAAACAGAAGGATTCAGAGAAGCCCGCAGCGCCAGCTAAGCAAGAGGATCTGGAGAAACCCACAGAGCCAGCACAACCAGTAGGAACTGAAAAGCCTGGGGAGCAAGCCAACCTCGCGAAAATTCTGGAAGAAGGGTCTGTGCTAAAAGATGGCAAACCACTTTCGACCGAGCTCTTAGAGAAAGCCGTTCGTGACTCCTGGCGAAAACTGTACGGCAATGACATACCGAGCACTTCTGCCGACGTGAGCTTGAAGAAACTGCAGATCGCTATTGAGGAGGCACTGATCGAGCTCAAGTGTGAGAAGTCCTTGAAAGAGAGCCCTGCAATTGCACGAGCTCTCGCCCAGCCGGAATCACCATTGTTCCAGCCCGACAGCGTGTCCCAGAAACTTCAAGCGCAGCCCGAGTCACGATTGTTCACTGGGCAAGATCGAAGCACTAATGACTCTACCAGCGGTGCCCAGCGTTCGACGAGATTGCTGGCCTTGGATCGCGAGTCTATACGCAATCGCATTATTCTGGAGTCGAAGCCTGAAGTAGTAGCCGAGAAATGGCTTGAGTTGTCTAAGTATGAATTGGAGCAAAATCGGAAGATGGGGCGCATTACAGACGAAGCCTTCGCTTCTGAAGCTAAGCGCTACAAACAGTTCGAAGAACGGATCAATAAGCTCGCCGTAAAAGAAAGAGCAGGGCTCGGATCCAAAATGAAATCTCTTGTTGAGAAGGGCTCCAAAGCTGTACCCTGGCTGATCCTGGGTAACTTTGCTCTCGATCGATTGGCAGACTGACTCGCTCATCAATGCCTTCTTCGCACATCAATGTCTTCTTCGCAAATCGGTGCGAAACATCTTTTGCGGAGTCATGAGACATTGAGCAACTCACAATTGCTGACAGAAAGACCGGGTCGAAAAGCCAGGATGGAGAGCTGTCAATTTAGGGTTTCTTCTTCAGATCATACTGATGACTGTCGACAACGGACGTTGATGCTTTGCCCATATACAAAAGATCTCGAAGTATATTTACCATCTCGAATTTGATCTTATTAGGAGAGTCTCCTTCTCTCGCTTCCAAACTATAGGTATGCTTGGCGCGAAGGAGATGGTCATTCACTTTTTCTGCGAACTTCTTTAACTCTGCGGCCCGCTCTGTCGGCTCCTTGCCTTCTGTTTTTTTTAACTGCCGCTCAAACTCATCGTGTATTTTTTTCAGGAAAGCATCTTTCCTCACGGAGTCGATTATTGCCCACCTGCTATCCCGATCAATCAAGTGTGCCAGGTCTTTTGCCTCCTTTTCTGTAACTTCTTCGGGAGTAAGTTTTTCCTTTCCGTCCACCTCCAGTTCTGCGGCAGTGTCGACCAAGGGGGTAGCACAAGACCATTCAGGTGTTCCAAATATCGCATCTACTTTTTGATCTGGAACGACACTCGTGGCGTATAGCCTGGAGATAGAATAGGTGTCGGTCGATAAGAAGGAACTATCGGCTCCCTGAGGACGAATTGTTTGATCGAGACCGGCTTCGAAGTTAGTGCTCATAGGCTCTCCCCACAAAGATCAGTTTTACGCTTCATATTGACAAGCGTATTGTCCATTTGTTACGAAGATGTGAAGCCTCATCTTCGTCGGCTGGTTATTTTGCCGACAAAGCAAGCTTGCGGAGCCTCGCTCTGACAACTGCGAATCTCTCTTCCGTCATCGGTTGACGGGCTTGGTCGAGAAGGAATTTTCGATCATCATCGAAGATATCCAAATCCGACATCTTCTCTATAATTTCGTCTCGTAGCTTCAACCTGTGAGTTTCAGCGACTCTCGGGTTCTCTTCTATGCTGTCTCGATGCAATAACTGCAGAACATGGAAGTATCCCGCCGTTGCAATTACGCTGTTTTTCTGCCAAAGTGCGAACTTGGATTCAAGTTGATAGGTGTCGGCTGTTGTGAGGTCGATGTCGATCAATTTACGAATGTCAGGATTCTCTTGAGCCTCGAACTGTTTCTTTGCCTTCTGGAGCTGCTCTCTGGAAGCTTTGAGTAACTCACAAGGGTTGTCCCAAACTCCGGGATTGGCAAGTGAGCCATAGTCCGTCTTGAATCTCCGCACATCTATCGTGAGTCCGTTCAGCATTCTGGCATAACTAACGCGCAGGTCTACCATTCGCCCATCTGGATCTTCAATGTTCCGTCGCTGTTCGAGTCCTTCTATTGAGGTCTTCATTCTATTTAAATCCATGCGACTATTTGATAATCGCATATTTTCACCATCTTTAGATTTTGCGCGATTGTCATTTTTCTCAAGCTGCTCAGTATTCCCGGCCAAGAGTGTCAAGCTAAGGGCTTGCAGTCTCTTTATTGAATCTGAGCACTCTTTAGACGGATTCATATCCAGTTTCAGATACTTGCATCTTGCCTCCAGGCAGATATGTGTGAATTGACTTTGCACACTGTTGCGGATGACTTTTTCGACACTACTACGAACATCATCTCCACCAAATTGATGCAGGTAGAAGAGGGCGTCCACAGTACGGTGCCAGTCACCGATCTCTTTGATAAGACGGACCTTTGGTGTGTTCGCATCTGTAGGCCCCCCCTTAATTTTTTCGATACCGCTATTGGTCTCGTTTTGTCCGACATAGCACACGTGCAAAATTGGATCGATATCCGACCTGAATTTTTTCGTCAAAGAATGTTCAGCACCGAGATACTTCTGAGCAACGGCAAATGGCCCGGTTGACTTGATTGCGTTCGGCCAGCTTTCCCCGGTAGGAACGAGACTTCCAAGCTTCAGATAGCTGTTCAAGGCAAACTCCGCTTGCTCGGCTGTCGGGCGCGAACCGAAAATTGGCACGTCGCGAGCACCAGAAAATGACGGAGGCGGAATTACACGAGTCTGGAGCCAGGCGGCTACATCAGTTTTGTTTGGCAGATGGGAAACGATTCTGAATAGTTTAGCTAAGTCATTCTCATTGCCTTCACCTACGACTTGCGACAGCTTAGCATCAAGGGCGGTGCGCACGCTGCGCTCCTTTTTACTCCATTCTTTGCAGAACTCTTTGTCTTTCATGAAGTGTTTCAGTACATTTAGCGACCTGGTTTCTTGTCCGGATGAGAGCGCGATGCAGATCCGACTCGAAGTAGCTTCGCACAAAGTATTTCGTATATCGTCCTGATCCGATTTCTTGAGTCGACGCACTAAATCGAATGCTGTATCGAGTTCACCGTCATCACCCTGTCGTATCACCGTTTCTATGGATGAAAATGCGAACTTTCGAAGTGAGAACTCTTCGCTCAAGTTGTTTTCAAACATGACTAACTCAGCCAACGCAAGTCGCTCGTGACCGGTTTCTAAAGATCTGGCGAACTTTGCGACTTCGAACGAAACTTCCTTTGAATCTAGACCTACCTTTTCTTTCCCGTGCTTGACGCGTTCGTCATTGTGAGAAGCAAGAGCTTTTGTAACGTCTGGATTTGTCAAAATTCTAATCACATCAAGTTTGGCTTTGAAACTCGTCTTTGGAGATCTCAATTCTGATGTCAGTCCCTGAATTGCTGTTTCAAACAGATATTTCCCTTCGTCCTTATATCCGAACTGAAGACCGTTTTGAGACAACTCTTTCGATTTCAGAAGCGCCTGAACTCTCTCATTGGTACTGAAACCGGTGCTCTCAAATCCCTTGTCAGTCCTTCGCAACATCACCATAGCTGCCGTTAGATTAACGAGCTGGTGACCGTTATCTTTCTTTTTAGTCTCGCCCTCTGGAACTGCATCCGACGAGCTTCGTGCGGTTTGAAGTCGAAGCGTCTTGTCGTCGCTATCCAGGAGGCGAACGAATTGACTCCTGCGAGGGTCGTCTTGTGATTGGATCGGATCAGTTTTCACCGCTTTGATCATTTGCATAACTGTCGTATAAGCGGTGGGAACCTCGGAATTCAGTGTTCGGTCGAGCGCCTTGAATCCACCCTCAATGGTGGCGCTCATGTGAGGAACCTGCTCCCAGAGTAGACTGGGGCGATCTCGTAGTATGCTTAATGCCGCAGCGCTTTTCTCAACAAAAATCTGTTGGTCCGATTTTACTGAACCGTTTTCTTTAGAACTTCCGCGACGAGCGATTATGGCTCGAACAGAATCTGGATCTACGCGATCTGGTCTGGCGTGCTCCTTATGTAGCGAGATTCTGCCCGCAAGCAGTGTCTCCGCATCTTTAATTCGGTATTTGACGATACTGTCGATGAGCTTCTCTTGCAAAACTCGCTGTTCAAGGGGCTGGAAGCTGTTGAGTGTCGCTTTAGGATTAAAGGTCTCCCACTCGACTTTCAGCGTGTCCACAACAATTTGTTCGTAACGTTTGATAAGAGCGGCATTGCGCTGACCGCCTCTTTTCTCCAATTCGTCTTTCAATTGGCTGTTCAGGCCATCAAACAGTTTCAATCGCAACTCAGAATCGATATGTTTGTCCTTTATCAACGTTCCAATATCTTGGAGCGCATCCCGCCGGCAAGGGCTGTTGGGTCCAGTCAGAAGTAGTAGTCGGTCGGTGAACTGTTGCTTCAGACTAACCCGTTCTGAATATTCTCCCTTAAAGATCTGATCGAAGTTGGCTAAACAATGTACAAGGGCTTGTCGTGTGTTTATATCCTCAGCAGCATTATGTTGAAACTGCAGAACGCTTTCCCGAAATTCGTCATAATTTCGATTTTTCACCCATTCTTTAACCGTTCGGTATGTGTTGCTACCTCCTGGGTAACCACTTGCGTAGCCTTCATAACGCAGGACTTCGCGACCTCTCACAGGTATCTCGATCTTGCAATGCTCACCTAGAAAGAGAGAGAGATAATCGGGTTGAAACATAGGAAAGTACTTGGAGAAACTTACATTGAGCGTCTGCCGCGCCTGCCCACGTGAAGACTCTGCCTTCTCCACATATTCCTGCGCCTCTTTCGACTCATGCTCTTTCAAGAGCACCTCATCGAAAATAGGGATACTTAGATCTTTGGCTGCTTCTTCCAGTACCGAAAGTACAGCAACATCTTTCTCACTATCCACCAACTTCTGAATTTCGTCTTTGGTCAATACCCCCTGAGTACTCAACACCACGATTGCGCTCTGGCGAATCCTGGCATCCGGATCTCCAGGCTTGATCGTAGGATCGGTGCGAGCGGTGGCTCTGTCAGCGGCTTTATCGTTTTTCCGTTCTGTTGGTAAGCGAAACCTATGAGTCGGTGGAGCGGATGCCAGCTGTCTGAGAGCCGCTTGAGTAGATGGATCGCTGAAACGGAGCTTGGCAATGGCATTGATTGCCGCAAGTCGAACATCATCGCTGAAACTGCGATTCGTTCCTTCCGGCGCGATCAGGCTTGACGCCGCTCTGCCAAGTTTGTCAGTAAGAGCTGTTGCGATTTCCTTGTCTTTGGAGGCGACTACCTGATCAGCATTCTCGAGTATTGATTGCTTTATAGCGTGTGGAGTGGATCTCTCCTCAACCAATTTGACCAGAGTTTCTCTTTGTTTATCGCTAATCGGTCCATCCCATCGAAATTTAGTCACACACTGCGAAGCCAGATCCGGTTGACATTTTTCAAACTTTGCCAGGAGGCGGACGAGCTCATCGTTGAATTTTCTGTCGCGAACGGTCTTGGGTGCACCGTCCGTCTCGGAGATCAGATCTAGCGTTTGCAAGGCGCTCAGCGCTTCGACTGCATTGTCTCCAATGAGCTTGGATTTGAGCCCCGCCAAGAATTGTTCTCGTGTTTGGTCGAGAAGCTTTTCACGAGAGACTTTTTTCTCTTCGCCGTTTGGCTTATCTGTGAGGGGTTCAAGTGCTTTCGAACAATGACCAGCTACCCTTTCTTTCAGCGTATCGAGATCAACCACGGAATCGTTCTCCGATAGAACCACGGCAATATAGGCTCGATACATCGGTTCTTGCGACTTATCCTTGGCAATCGATTCAAGGAATTCGGTAAGATCAGCCGGTGTCACTCCGTACGAAGCGCATGCGAAATTTGATCTCTGCATGCCGTTCATGATGCCGGATCCGGAAGCATCTTCTACCCCGCGAAGTAAGACCGCCAACTTTGCAACGGAACGAACCTTTTCGGCACTGCTCGATCGACTGTCGCTCGCTGTCTCCTTCAGGCGATTAGCGTAAACAAACGGTGAGCAGTGTCCGCTCGCCAGAAGTAGGTCGCCTGCAATTAGACTCTCGGATGCAGATTGAGGATCGTAGATTTTTTTCTGAAGGAACTGCAGCATCTCACGATTTTGGCGAGCCGGTTTAGAATCCTTTGTCGCAGATTGTGCTTCAGCCCCGAGGAGTAATGAATGTGGCGAGAGCTCGTAGAAATTCAGTGCCGCCAGAAGCCTCAATTGTTCCGGTTGCTTATCGTCTGCCGAAAATTGCCTGAGGTCGCAGAGATATTTGTATAGGCGCTCTTGCCCGTCTTTATCGGTCAGCTTTTCTGGAAGCCATTCTTGCTTCGGCGCTAACAGCTCTTTATTCTCAGAAAATACACTATTTGTCTTAGCATGTTGTTCGATTTGTGATCCAAGGTGGGCTCTGTGTGTAGCAAATTCTTCTTTCGTTAGTGTCGAGAAAAAGCTGCCTGCTGTTGCTAGTTCTTGTTCCGGTTTTAATGGACGCACCTTATGTTGATCTAGCAGTTGAGCAATATCTGTCTTTTTTCCTTTCAGTCGGTCGAAAGTATGTTTGAAGATCTCACCGGTGACAATGGTGAAGGCAGTGGCGGTAATGAATTGCTCCGGCGAGTTCCTCCAGGTCTTGTTGACCACTGTTGCGGTCTGTGTCGGCATGCCTTCCACCAGTTTGAACTGCTGCCCTCGAAATGTAGCGAGATGTTCACGCGGTGCAAGCATGCACTCTACAGGGGCCTCCTTTGCCAAGCCGGCGGCACCCCTGCCTGCTAACTTTTTGATGCCGGGCAGGGCGACATGCTTGAAGAAAACGTCTCCGACTATCAGAAGACCCTGTGCTTCACGTTGATCGGCATTATCGGCGGTGCTAACGCGAATACCGTTACCCCCGATAGCCGCCTCCACTCCAGAAGACAGTACCCGTTTTGCTACCTCTTTTCCGCCGAGCTGTCTGGCGCCAGCGATGGCTGTCTTGATACCGCGGAGCCCATTTAAGGTCATGTAGGCATCGACCACCATGGTGGCGCCTTTGCTCAGCGAATGCGTCCACTTCTGTGCTCCAAGCTCTCCAGGAAGTTGGTCTGCTCTGAGAAATTGGGTCTTGCCCTCGGGCGTGAGTAGTACTCGGAACTCTTTGCCATCAATGGTTTCCTCGGTATAATGCTTGCCCAGGCGTTTTGCACCAATGTTATAGACATTGATCTTACCTGCGCGTTCGATAAGGACGTGCCTTGTGATGGTAACCCTACCGTCGTGTTCGTCTGCATCGCTTCGAAAGTCCAACAGATTGCCTTCAACTATCGTGAGCCCTCTGTACTTTTCTTCGTTTTCCGCTTTGAGTGCCTCTACTCTCTTTTCCAGATCGGCGCGGTCGAAGGAGGTCGCCACCACTTCTGGTGGCTTACCGCCGGGCAAGACCGCGGCATAACACTCAATCTCCATATCCATCCAGGCGATACCATAATGTGGGTTATCGATCACTTCATCGATTTGTTCCTGAAGACGCTTAAGTACGGGTTCATTGTCTCTTTGCCAACCGTGGTATTCTTCCAGCCAATCGCTCCAGCCTTTGCATGAGCTCCCTAATTGCGCCAGCCACTTATCTGATTGTTTGAACGTCAAGTTGCCGTGCTTATCTTCGCTCCATCCCGGAGGATACTTAATCTTGTTTTTCGGACCGTCTGCGTGTTTGTTCATCATCTGAACAACATTGGCGAGCGACCGAGACTCGCGATACATGTCTCTTTTGTACTCCAGCGCTGCGAGCTGACCTTCCGGATTTTTCTTGTCCGGCTCTAGCCACCAGGACTCGGGAAACTTGTACAGACGAGCGATATCTCTGACTTCTTGCAGCTTAAACAGAGTGATGGACTTTGCGATAACAGGCTCGGTCATCGCGAGCCACTTGGTTGTACTCTCCAACTCCTTCAACTCCATAGCATCGGGAAGAGAATCCGATGGTGCTGCCGAAAAAGTTGTCTTCAGGTTCTTCCCGTCTGCAATTTTGGAGAGTTCGGCATGCAGGATCAACTCAGTATTAAAAATCGGGCAGTTGGGAGCAATTTCCTTAACCATGACGGCAGCGGTCTTCGAGGCGAGAATGCTGCGCCCTGCGAGCATTTCGCGCCATTCGTTGCACAACCTCAATGTCGATGGAAGGTTTTGTTCTAACTGTCCTTCTGCGATTTTGCCAGGGAATTTGCTGAGTTCTTTGCAGATCTTGCTTTCCTGAAGAAGCTCTTCTTGCAATTTGTTGAATTGCTTCGTTATCTCTTCGGCTTTCACCTTGAAGGACTTGTCGAGCTCTGCCTTGTTCTTTTCGTGTTTCTCTATCTCCTTTGCGTTCGGTCTGTTTTTTTCATGCTTTTCGTTATAACTGCTCTGAAGCTCCGTCCGCGCTTTGGCGTGCTCCAGGTTTAGCTTTTGTAGATTGTAGTCCTGGATTTCCGGCAACGCTGATGTCAGTTTGTCTTGTAGATTCTTTATCTGTGAAAGTCTTTTATTGAGGTCTATAGTCGAATCACCGGGTTTCCAGGAGCGGTCATCTATTCGAACATCGATCGGTTTGAAGTTAACTCGTCCGTCATCGCAAAAATTGATCTTGCCGATTCGCTTGTCTGATGTTGATTGTTGGAGAACCTCATCAACATTGCTCTCCTGCGTCCAGAGTAGGTCAGTCGTTCTTAGGTATACGACATTGGAATTTGGATTGCGCACAATCAATTCGGAGAGTTTGTTTTGTGTGTAACCATAGTCAACGCGTTGAGCGTTCGTGGCAGATAACTCGTCTTTGAGGATCACCTGTCTAACAGGTCGCCATTCTGATGAAAACTTTTCGACTCTTTCGAGGTCTTGAATCTTCAGCCCAGAGCGTCCCAGTGCAATAGCCTTGACGTCATTGTCGCGTTGATTGCCAACTATGAGCTCGCCGGAACTGGAAAGATAAGCTTTGATTTTACCGTCCTGCCGAAACTCGAAGCCACCTGATTCAGTGGCAACTAATTTACCCCGACCTAATTCAATTTCATTTGGCAAAGCAAACCTTTTGAGATTCGGGTTTCTATATGGGTCCTCGAGCTTGCCTTCCGCGTTC
>CAZISK010000103.1:0-13517 GCA_964541355.1 uncultured Candidatus Obscuribacterales bacterium | reverse complement strand
CAACAGCGTGGCAAAAGTGGTGTAGAGGATGTGTGCACCGACCACGATCAACATCAAAAATGTGGAGTAAATCGACGGGATTAAGATAACGCAGTACATCAACCAATCTCGCAAGCGGTTGGTTCGCCAGGCTCGAAGCAGCGCCGCGCATGACAGCGCAAACAACAACGAATAGAGCGAGTACTCCCGCAACTCTTGCGAGTACATTATTTGAAGAGGAGACACCGTCAACATCGCCGTCGCCAATAGTGCCTGTCCCGGTTTTCGAAACAGTTCCAGGGCGAACCAATAAAAAGCCGGCAGACACAGCAGCCCGAAAAGAACCGGAAAGAGCCTCATTACAATCGTGCTCTCTGGATCAAAAATCAATCTCCAGAAATGGAGGGCTTCATAAAAGCCTGGTGCATGTTCCGGATGAGAAATCCTCACGGCAGAGCTGACTTCGTCCAACGAGCAGCGCTTGTTCTGATACTCGTCCGCGATGTCCGCCCATTTCCAAGGACCGGTCAGGCTCTCCCGTACCAGTTTAGCAACAAATGGATTGCCGGAGCAATGCATGAATGTCATCGCTTCATCATGCCAGACTACAACGCGACCCAACCTGTATGTCCTGAAGATCGCTCCCACGACGAGTATGAGAATCAGGATTACCAGGACCGGGATTTTACGCGGCATTTGGAGGCAGTTATAGCCACACTCTAGAGGAAAGAAACCACCATCCGGCAGCTTAACCTCTTGACTGCGTTTCGCGTAACTATCGACAACCGCCGACACTTCTGCCAAAAAGGGAAGTGAAATTTTTCACCTTCCTGCTTACTAATTAAATAATTGTTTTTGTAAGAATTAGATGTTAATTTGATGGAGATGACTGTAACACCCCGCGAGACATGCGTTTCGCAGGTGTCGTTTGGTCTGCAAGTTGGCGTCTATCCATCCTCTGTTGATCAGGTGATCATAATGGTATACACGAAGGGACCCATGACAATCTCCAACAGCCCGAACCAACGCAGGTTAGTGCCTCCTCATGTCGAGTCGCTGCAACCATACAAGCCGGGCAAGCCACCCGACGAACTCAAAAAAGAGCTGGGAATAGAGCGATTTATCAATCTTGCCTCGAATGAAAATTCGCTTGGTACCCCGGATACGGTATTGCAAGCGATCGCAGAGGGCGCAAAGGAGTTGCATCGATACCCTGAATCCGGCGGCATGACCCTGAGAAAAGCTCTTGCGGAGCGCTACCACGTCAAAGTTGAGAATGTCGCAATCGGCAGCGGCAGCGAGAGTATACTCGCCAATATCGCGCGCGCCTTCCTCCATGACGACGATGAAGTGCTCACATCTGAAGGCACGTTCATTGGACTCTATGTTCTTGTCAATGCGATGGGAATTAGACTGCACAAAGTGCCATTGAAAAATTACACCTTCGACCTCGAAGGCATCGCGAATGCGATCAACAATCACACTAAGATCATCTATTTATGCAATCCGAATAATCCGACCGGCACTATTTTCCGGCGCGCTGAATTCGAGAGATTCATGCAACGCGTGCCCGACCACGTGCTCGTTGTGCTCGACGAAGCTTATTACGAGTTCGCCTGCAAAGAGCCGGACTACCCGGATTCGATGACCTACAGACTCGACAACGTGCTGACCTTGAGAACGTTCTCGAAAGCCTGGGGAATGGCTGGTCTTCGTTTGGGATACGGGTTGGGACACGATTTCTTGATCGACTTTATTAATAGGATCAAGTTGCCGTTCGAGCCTAATGTGCTTGCCCACTACGCAGGACTCGCAGCGCTTCAGGATAGAGATTTTCTTCTAAAAACGGTAAGCAACAACGAAGCAGGCATGGAGTTCCTAGCGAAAGAGACGGACAAGCTCGGCATGAAGCGCATTCCTTCTCACGCCAATTTTGCGCTCTTCGAGATGGGAACCAAGGAAGAAATGCAACGGGTATTCGACGGCGTGCTTAGAAGAGGTATCGCGATCCGTCCTCTTGCCCCATTTGGACTGCCGACCTGCTTGAGAATCACAATCGGAACCACGGAAGAAATGGAGCAAGTGGTGGACGCGCTCAAAGCAGTTCTATAACCTTCGAGCTTGCAAAGAAGAAAACCTAAGCTAGTCTTAAAGGCCGCTAATATTGCGAGGATCCGGGCTACAATCTCCGGAATAGAAACCTAAATAACTGTGTTTACTGAAACTGTGTACTGGAGAGTGAAATGACTCAAGTTCTTGAAAAGACCGAAATTAAAGCGACCTGGAAGCCAGAGCAAATGCAAGAAATGTATTCGCAAATGATGGCTAACTCGTTCATGTCCGCAATGCAAGTGCTCTGCAAGCACGGCGAAGCCGCGACCAAAGAATTCCAAGAAATCAGCCGCAAGCCGATGATTGCTTATTACAAAAAGCTCGGCGTTTCGACTCCGATCGAAGTAATCAAAGCCAAAGCCGAATTGGAAGCCAACATCTTCGGTTCCAAGATCGAGTTCTGGGGCGATGACAAAGAAGCACACCTCCTCTACAACTCCTGCGGAATGTGGGATGCGATGAAGAAATGCGGTATGCCTAAAGAGCAAGAAGAAAAAATGTGCGGTTCCATGGAAGCGTGCGTCAAGAGCTTTGCTGAAGAGTTCGGTCTCAAAGGCGAAGTGAAATTCGAAGGCGAAAAAGCAACAATTACTCTTCGCAAGTAATTTAGCTTACTGCTTAGTTTCGAAAGCCCGGGCAAAAGCTCGGGCTTTCACTATTGTTATTAAACCCTCGGGGGCTATACTGGCATAATTACTAAGGTATGACATCAACGAGGCTTTGGGCTAATCGAGCCCG
Source organism: uncultured Candidatus Obscuribacterales bacterium (assembly GCA_964541355.1). Taxonomy (GTDB): domain Bacteria; phylum Cyanobacteriota; class Vampirovibrionia; order Obscuribacterales; family Obscuribacteraceae; genus JADYXR01. The sequence continues at coordinate 10,688 of CAZISK010000103.1, read as the reverse complement.
ATTATAATCCGGACGTTCGGGAAACGTATCAGGCAAAAATGAAGCTCTTTTCGAGAGACCGACTAGTAACAACAACGCTGGTAGCACTGAATACGGTGCTCTTCACTGCCATGGTAGCCACTTCCGGAATGAAGTCGTTAGTATCGCCGCCGGTGCCAACCCTGATAGACTGGGGAGCCAACTTTGGTCCGCTCACTCTACGGGGGGAGCCCTGGCGACTAATTACATGTGCGTTCGTTCACGGTAATTTGATACATCTGCTGGTCAACATGTATGCCCTGGTTAGCGTAGGCAAAGAGATCGAGAAAACACTCGGACGTTCGAAGTATTTGTTTGTCTATTTCATGTCGGCCCTTATGGGAGCGTTAGTGAGCACCGAATTTCAACCGACCCTGGTTAGCTGCGGCGCCTCTGGAGCAATCTTTGGCATCGTTGGGGCAGCCTTTTCCTATGTGTCGCCGGACAAGATACACGAAGGACGAGCCTCTCTGAAGCGCAGATTAGCGGTGCTGGTCGCCTTCGTAGTCCTCAACCTGGCCTTTGGATTCCTCGTCGCCGGTATCGATAATGCGGCCCATATGGGCGGTCTGGCAGGCGGTTTGTTGAGCGGATTTGTTCTCTCTGGTCTATCGGACAAGCGACAGCGGCATTGGCACGCGGCCGCAGGCGTGACACTGCTTTCGGTGGCACCGCTGGCAGGCTACATCGGCATGATCTCTCAGTACAAGGACGACCCTCGGCTTGTCGCTTTCATACCATTCATAGAAGCTCAGGCGCTTTTGCAAGAGAAGAACTACGACGACGCATTGCCTTACCTGGACAATGCGGTTTCGGCAATGATGACAGACGACAAAACAAGATATCCGAAAGAAAGAATCGGCATGCTAATGGCTCGCACCCATACCTACATGGAGCTGAAACGCTACCTGGATGCCATGCGAGATGTAGAAAAGGCGGAAGAGATAGCTGAAGATAAGAATCCGATTCTTGCCATGAAAGCATTGGTGTCACATCAGCTCAAAAGATATGATGAAGCGATCGATCTATATAAGAAAGTATTGGAAAAAACACCTGAAGATGCCCAGATTAGTAACAACATTGCTTGGAGTCAATTGCCGATGGGCAAGCTCGACGAAGCGCTTAAGAATGTGAACAAAGCGCTCGAGAAGGACAAGAACAAAAGCAACATCATCGATACTCGAGGAACCGCTTACCTGATGATGAAAAAGTACGATCAGGCAATCGAGGACCTCGATCGAGCTATAAAAATCAATCCCAAAGAAAGCGCCGCGTACTTTCATCGCGCCGGCGCCTACCTCGGCAAGGGAAAAGAAAAGGAATGCGATGAGGACTTGAAGGTATCAAAAGAGCTGGAATACATCCCTGATCTGTGGGAGGTTGAAGCCTTCCGAGAGTTGATTGAGCGTCGCAACAGCCTGACAAAGTGAAGTTGTTTCACTATTGGTTCATACCATGCGATTCAGACCGGTTAGTGCGCATTCCATGAGTGGAAAAAGTAGGTGTGTGATTTCGCGTTGGTTACCAGGTATCTGCCGGAGCTACCAGGTGTTGGCTCTGCAACCTTCACCCGGAGGCACTCTAAAGGCTCACCATCTTCAAACTGCGTCGCGTCATCGGGAAAGTCTAGTTTGAAGCTACGAATATCAGCTTCATCAGGTTGGAACGATTCATAGTTATCACTGTTTTTGATCTTGACTGGAACATTCGTATGAAAGCGCACCTTATGATCGTAGCCCAGCCAATTTGAGCCGCCGCCTTTTATGTCCTGCATCTCACTGACCGGAGTTTCGAAATAAGCTTCTGCGACAGTTTGAGGTCGCATGCTGAGTGACTCTTCAACTAGACTGCTCATCAACCAGTTGCCGCCAACTACCGAAATAGTCATGAGCCCGAGCACTATTCCACCCATAACATAAACTTCCCGTCGCACTATCGAGACCTCCAGTTCTACTTCATGATACCCGGAAAACAACAATCAATGCGCAAAACCACCTATCAACTACCACTGACAGAGTTGCGCTTAAACGCAACTCTCATGCGGACAGTCACCTGGTAAATGATTATACGTAAGAACATAATCAATGCAAGTCATTTAACCTGATATTGAAATGCCTGTGAGACGGTAATAAGCCACGCTAAACTCACAGGCATTTCCAGCAACACAGATCCCCTCTTCAGTCATCCCTCGTAACCTGTATTACGAGTCGTACCGTCACAGCATCAAACTGAAGAATTGACCGTAACGAAGGAGAGACGTATGGTTGATAAGAACCCGGCCCTGGAAAGAGAGAGCGCTGCACTAGACTCGCGCCTCAATGGTTTATTCAGCATGGCCAACCTGAACTTCGATTTTCTCGATCAGGACAAAAATGGAAAAATAAAACGAACTGAAATCTTTAAAGCGATACCATCAGAAGAAATGAAGGGTGATAACGCAGTAGCGCTTGCCACCATGCGCGAACACTTTAAGGAAGTGCGCAACCTGGACACTGGTGATGGGGAAAAACGAGATATAACGAGAGATGACCTGAAGAAGCTCGCCGCACTCGGCAACCTAAAAGCGATGAAACTGATCGCCGAGGGCAAACCAATCTTTCGCTCGCTTGATACCAATGGCGATGACAAGCTCAGTAAGGAGGAGCTCGAGACCTCTCTCAAAGGCCTCAAGGACGGTCCCACGAAAAATGCGATCCAGGCAATGCTCAAGGACTTCGAGATCATCGGAGGAAAAGGCGCCAAGTCAATCTCCCAAGGTCAAGTCAAAGAGTATGTGGCGAAAAGAATGTCCGAGAAAGAAGAGGGGTCGATCGACGCAATGGCGACCTCCTTTAGGGAAGGTAAGGAGCGACTGGACAACTCCAATCGAAAGGCGTTTTCAGAAGACAAGCCATATTGGTCGGTACAGGGCGACGCGCCTAAGCAGGGTAAAGTTGGAGACTGCTGGCTAATTGCAGCGATGTCGTCCTTGTTTGAGAAGGATCCCCGCGCCGTTGAAAAAATGATCAAGGACAACGGCGACGGAAAACTCACCGTTACGTTTCCCTTCAAATACAATGGCAAGGAGCTCCAAACAACAATCACCAAGCCGTCAGATGCGGAGCTAGCGCTATATGCAACGACCGGCAAATATGGAACGTATGGTGCTATTCTGGAAAAAGCACTTGGCAAAATCTTTGATGAGAAGCCGGAGTTGAAGGGTAAACTCACCGGCGTCGAAAGAGATCGCGGCAAGGGCGCGCCGGTCCACGAGATACTTCATGGATCGAAAAAACCATTCGGAATCGAGCTTCTAACAGGTGAGAAAGCGACCAGGCTCGACATGTCAAAGACAGATAAGGAAGAGTTGCATCATATCCTCTCCTGCTCAGGAAAGGATGTAGCGACCTGCGATTCAGACGGAGAGTGGCCAAAACGTGCCGGAAAAGTGCCACCGAAAGCGCATGGCGAAGTGAGGGGAAGTGACGGTCCACTGAGAACATCAAGAGGTACTGGCTCGCCATCTGAAACCGACACTCCAAGACCAGGTGCGCCCAAAGAGCCCATTGATACCAGTCCATTCGTCCAGGACAAATCCGACCTACCGGAAAAGCCCACCAAGCCCGACAGATCTGATCGGCCCGACAGATCTGATCGGCTCGACCCAACTGACAAGCCTGCCGAAAAACCTGACAGCACTAAACCCGACAAGTCGGATAAGCCAGATGATAGACCCGGACCCAAGCCTAAGTCTGATGACCTTCCAAATCCGGGACCACGACCAAGACCACCCGAAAATCCAGACCAGGTTCCAGAACCTGGGCCAAAACCCAAGCCGTGGGACGAGATTGATGAGGATGAAGACGACAAAGAAGAGGATAATGACAAGAAGCCCCTCGCTCATGAGTTTGCAATCTTGAAGTATGACAAGGAGCGCCGCATGGTCACAGTCAGAAATCCATGGGGCAACGGCGAACTCACGAACAATGACGGCAAACCTCTCGATGGCAAGGACGATGGAATCATGGAGATTTCACTCGATGACTTCGTCAAATACTTCCGCAACGCCTCTTTCCCGCAAAGTGTTATCGATCGTGGACGACGCTCATATCAAGAAAGCAAAAAGCGGTAGAGGGCAGTTCACGACCAGTGAATCAGGCTGGTCGATTGCACTTCAGTACTGTCGCACAGCGCCACCATTAATGGTGATGGTGGTGCCGGTGATAAACTTGGAAACTACGGCATTTTTTCCTGCTAGAGATACATCCATTGGCGGTTTCCTCCCTCGGGAAAGGTGTTATACCATGTTTAACTCCAGGAATGTAAGAAAACTCTCCATCATCGACGCACTTCTGGCGCCGCCTACGGTGAGCGTATAGCCAAATAAGGCATACTCTATCGGGTTTAAAATAGGAGTTATATTGATGGTCAAAATTGTCTGATCGTTGGCAACCTTTTCGATTTCAACCACAAGTTCTTGCGGACGCGAAAATCCACTGCTCCTCGCTACCTCCCAAGTGATCCTGCCTGAGTGATAATCGAGACCTCCGACTGGAGAGTTGGTGACTGCCATCCCGGCAGCAACCGCCAGTTGAAACGTATCGGAATATGGCAAATCGATCACTGCGGTACGTCGCTGATACGCAGAGGGCTTCCGATAGCGATAAATCCAAGCAAGCAATATGGAAAACGGCATCATGATCGTGACAAAAAACATTACGGACAGGGAGTGCAGAACAGCCACTCCAACTGGACTGAGACCCCACATAGTAATATTCGTCGCCGTCACGAGCGCTGCCACCAGGATGCTGCTGGAAATCGCGTAAACCAACGCAGCTATCGAAACACGGCAAAGTACGATGACGAGTCCTTTTTCGCTGGCAAGGCCATCAAGAATTTTATGATTGTCCGCCGCTACTTCCACTATGTGCAGATCTGACCGGCTCGGAGCTTCATCTGTCGTATATTTGTCGACTTGCTCTCGCCCAAAAGAATCCGGTTCGTCGATCGAGGGTACGCCTTCTGAAGGCACCATATGTAGCACCGCGTCTCTGTGATAAGAGACAGGTCGATGCTGATTCACCGGCTCATCCTCGACAACTTGGGATACCTTCAATGTTGGCGCAGAGGCATCTTCAGTTGTCACTCTGGCATATTCAAAACCACTGCTCATTCCAACTACCTCTTTAGATTTACCAATCGATCTGGTGCCTACCTTAGGAATACTCTTAACTGCAGTGTCTCAACAAATTTGCGCTTCGTTGAGCCTCGACAATACTTTCTAGCTGCCGGCAAGTCGCTGCTCTTGCTTTTCTGTAGTCCACTCTGGGCCAGTCAAAAGCGAGAATGATCACAGTAACCGGGGACAAGCGCGACTCCGGTAAACTATAAGAGCGCGAGTACATAACTGCTGCATTAGCCATCTTCGTAGAGGTACCCTTTTTTATCACGCTACCCTCTTGTCCGTCCCATGCGACTATGTTCGCAGAAGCCTGCATTGTTCGAACTCAATGAAGCACTATGGGCGATTAGGGTTTACCCTAATCACAGTTTCCGCAGCATTCGGTAGACTGGGTTAGCCGGCGCAGACTTCTGTGACCGTCGTCCAAGTATGTGTTGAGCTGCAGCGCAGACCACCGAGACAGAGCGACAGCAGCAAATCAGGTTTGCATGGTGGCGCTACAGGTTAGTCTTATCTTCCACGCCTGACCGACAGAAGAGCAAGCGGAACTGAAACGAACTATAGCTTCGATTCCCATTCTTCCAACTGTGCTTTGTTGACCAGTCCACGTCGCAATGCGGTATTGATCGCCCGACAGCGATGATTGAATTCATCGTCAGTAGATGTTCCTTTAATTGGAATGTTCAACTTGAGATAAACAGATTTCAACCGCGCTTGAATTGCCTTTTCGGTCAAGTATAAGCGCCGCGCGATAGCGCGATCGGTTAGGCCAACGCAAATGTAGGCGAGCACCTCGAATTCGGCCTCCGTCAGATTGTCGGACCCGGAGCTTGAACGAATCAAGATACGCTGAATCCGCGGATGCACCCAGCAATCTCCAGCAAGCACGGTCTTAGCGGCCTCGACAATCTGCTGATCGGTAGCATCTTTCAATACATATGCAAACGCGCCTTCGGGTGGCATGATCTTCCATAGCTGTCGCACCCAGATCTCGTCTGAATGATTGGACAAAATGACAATACCAGTCCGAGGAAGCTTCGCCAGGATTGTCTCCGCCGCTTTGATTCCAGACATCACCGGCATCTCGATATCAAGAAACACGATTTTGGGCTTGTTTTTCTCTACCAGCTCCAACGCTTGTCGACCGTTGGTCGCTTCGAAAAGCGGCATTTGGTCTGCGAGATGGCTGGTCAACAAGCCCCTCAACCAGATCCTCTCTCGTTCATGATCGTCAGCGATTACGATCGACATTACAATACTCCGTTATGTTTAATTCTTGAGCGCAGAGCTTGATGCATCCTCCGGAATCGGCATTGTCAGCACCAGCTTCGTCCCGGTCGCGAAGTCATCTGATTGTTGCCACGATACCATACCGCCAATCAGCTTTGCTCTATGCTCGATGTTTTGTAATCCATGTGAGTGCGCTCTTTTAGTCGGTTGCCCGGTGCCATCATCCGTGATGCTCACCAAGATACTACTATCAACTTTGGAAATAGATAAGATTACATTTTTCGCTCCAGAATGTTTCTCCACATTATTCAGCGCTTCTTGGACGATGCGATAAATGCTCAGGGAATGAAACTGCGGGAGCTGTAAACTGCCAACACTTTCTTTGAAAGTCGAATTGATACCACTATGATTAGCGAGGGTATCAGACAGATGTTGGAGAGAAGCGACAATTCCAAGATTCTCCAACACCGCGGGGTGAAGATCATTTATCACTCTTCGCATTTCTGCCACCGTCGTTTCTAATATGCTCCGAATGTCCGATGGAATGGTATTGTCCGGATATTGAGTTTGCAATTCATCAGTCAGTCTCATGACGCGAGACAATGATGGCAATGCTTCATCGTGCAGATCTTTTGCTATGCGCTTGCGCTCTTCTTCCGCCTGCATTTGAAGGTCCAGAGCAAGGCTCCGAACGTGCTCAATTTTCTGGCTCTCGAGAAAAATGAGCGTGCCACAGAGATAGAGGCAGTTAAGCGCAGTAAGCGGTCCACCGAAAGGCATGATGATATGCATCGCTTCGAATGCATATTCAGCAGCAATCAGCGTTATCACGAGCACCGCCGTCCACAGGTAGAATCGCGGCAACGGCTTCAACACAGCAAACGCGATACCAAAACTGATACCAAACGGCAAAAACAAAAGCAGATTGTTGGACGTAGTCCAATCGGTGCCACCCCCAGCTTGAAACACGGTCGCTGCACAGTTCGGTCCGAACAGGATGGGCGACACTAAAAAGCGAAACTTCACCGACTCCATCTCCGGCGACGTAGCAGTCGATGCCTGCCAGATGAACCACAGAACGAAGCCGCTCAGAGCGCCGATCGTTATTCTTATCCAGCTCAGATTTTGTTTCATCGGCCCTCTAACACCCAAACTTTTCCTGTTCACCAAGCAGTTTCGTCTACAGACAATTTTAGCTTCTTCGTAGCTTCGGATATCTCTAATTCGCCACGTCACACAAAACCGGCATAAGCCTAAGCAGCACTAACCCAGGATCTTTATCGGCTGTGATAGATTAGTCATCGTCTGATGTCGTCAACTGACCACATCACCAGCGGGTGAACATCCCTTTTAAATACCGCGTCCCTAAAGACGGACGTGATTGGAGGCGTTTTTGAAGAAGATTAGAAGAAACCTGAGCCTGGCGCTGGCTACCACCGTCGCCCTGATGGCGTGGCAATCCGGCGACGTCTTAGCGAAATCATCCAGTCGCAGTTTCGTGCCTTCGGCGCTCGGACAGAAATGCATATTCAAAGGTAGCGTATCAAATATAGTCAAGGGCGGCGAAAAGGATCTCCTTCAAGGAAATTATGCCAAGGCGCAGGATCAGTTTAAAAATGCGCTCAATCAAAATCCGAAGGATTTGAACGCCCTTTGTGGCATGGGATTTGCCCTTGCGTTGCAGTTCAAACTCGATGCGGCCAGCCAGCAGTTTGAAAAAGCAGTCAGCATTGATTCGCAAAATGCTCTAGCGCATGTAGGTAAAGCATTCGTCACCCTGAATCGCCTGCAATCCTCCTCTATGTCGGTCATTAGTCAAAGAGATGCATTATTGACAGAAGCGCAATCCGAGTGCGAGCTGGCACTGCGCCACGATGCAAAAATGCCGGAAGCCATGATGGTACTGGGTATGGTGCAAAGAGCACAAGGCAAACTTGACGATGCCAAAGCCAGTTTTTCTAATTCAATAAAGCAGGAGCCAATTTTCACCAACGCTTTTGCCTATCGTGGACTGATTTCTCTCGAGCAAGGTGATTCCGCTTCCGCGATATCAGACTTCAAAGAATCGATCAAACTGCTTTCTTCAAATTCGACCGCGCATTACGGTTTGGGTAAAACCTATTTGAAACTCGGTCAGTTGAATGACGCGTACAAGGAACTCAACACCGCACTAGCTCTGAACAAGAACAGTGCGCCCGCACACGTCGCGATGGGAGACGTTTATCGCGGACAAGGTAACTCTGTCGCTGCCATCAAAGAGTACAATGCAGCAATTTCGGTCAAAGCTGAGAGCACCGATGCCTACCTCGGACTCGCCGACATTTTCGAAAGCCGTGGAGACCTCGAGCAAGCGGCACTTAACTTACGCTCTGGCCTGGCCCTGAGTCCGGACAACGTTGTTTTGCACCGCCGACTAGGTGACATTCTCCTTCGCAATGAGAAAATCGATGATGCGCTGAAAGAGTACACCACCGTTCTTGGCACCGCCCCTGGTGATGTCGGTGCCGTCAACGGCATGACGACGGCATTGTTGCTCAAGTGCCAGAAAGAGGCAAACGGCGCATTCTTCGTTTCAAATAATTTTGAAGCCGCCGACTCAATGATTCAAAAGGCGATTCAAATGAATCCCAACAACTTGCAGCTCAGACTTGCTTCGGCTAAGTTGCGTGCGTTGTCCGGTCAGCCAGTCGATCTAAACTCGATTGGTACACCGACCAATGATCCCGAGCGCATAGCCTACGCGCAGACATTGCTTGCCCAACTCAAATTTCAGGAGTCGAGCGCGGAAATGAATACAGTGATCCAAAACTGCAACAACGCCAACGACTGTTTTGCCGTCGCGGATATGGCATTGTTGATTCACGATCTTGACAGCGCAAAAGCAGCGTATAGTAAAGCCGGCACATTCGCGGGTCCGGACAATATTGCCAGATCAAAGCGCGGACTAAACAATGTCGCTCAGACCAGAGACAAGGCACGACAATCCTTGACTCTCGCAACTGATTTGGCCCGCAAAGGACAGCTCGCCAGCGGCATCGACAATTACAGAGCCGCTGCCTTTGCCGATCCTCGCAAAGCGGAAGCTCATCTTGGTCTCGCAGAAGCTCTCCAGAAGTTTGGAAAGAAAGACTCAGCATCCTTGCGCGAAGCGAGCTTGCACTACAATGCTTACCTTTCACTGGAACCGAACCTGCCTGAAAAAGAGCGTGAGAAAATCGCAAAGCATGCTGCCACCTGCCAGGAAAATGCATATAAGATCGACCACGGTCAGTCGACCTCAAAGCTTTCATCGCTGTTCAGCCCAGTTGTTAAACTCGGCAAATCAGCAGTTGGCGGCGTGAGGGAAGTGTTCGAATAGATAGAGAACAATTCGAAAATTGAAATCGAGCAGGCGGCTTTGAAACGAATTCAAAGCCGCCTATTTTCAATTTCTTAAGAGCTCAAGTTCCCGCCTTTGGTCTTTCTTCCTGTTTGAACAATTTAATCGACTTTTCTAAATCAAATGGCTTCGTAAAGCCGTCCGGGTAGTGCTTCTTGAGCATAAACTGTATGCGGACTATTCTTAGTGCTTTGTTTATAGCGGCGATTTGTGTTGCTGGAATTTCCGTTCTCGCCTTGTCCGCAAGGACAACGAGCAATAACGAGTCGCTCCCTTTTTTCGGATCACAACCTGCCTTCTTGAGCGCAAGCCTTAACTTCGGCGACCTCTTCAACCGCTCCCCTTGAAGTATTCGAAGTTGCTCGCGAAATAAATCAAACTCTATGGCCCTTTTGTCCGCGACATCACCTTCGAGCAGTGGAATAGGCATAGCATCGATGACCTGACTCGACGGCTCAAGTAGGTCATTCGCGGAGCTCGAATCAAACGCCTTCGCCTGGAGAGACACGGGATTTTGAACGAATGCCACTATCAACAGTAAGGACAGGGTAGATTTTATGGAGTTCAACAAAAGGGATGCACCCATTCTATGTAATGTCCGGCCTGGTGTCATGAGATTCCCTTTACATCCATCTCTCTCCTTACTAACGCGGTGTCTTCATCTCGATAAACTCAACTGGTGCTAAAAAGCGGCCGATACTTTGCACTATTGTTAGCTCAGATAGATTCCGCAACCTCTTGCACTTCAGCTCCAAATGCGGCTTGCGAACGCACAGCGTGCTGATAGAATGGAATGATGATTCCCGTCGAGGAATATCGCATGACGACATCTAAAGACAACGAAGATTCGTTCGCCACCGAAGAGTGGGATCCAGCTGAGGCCCTTAAGCTAATCAGACA
>CAZISK010000102.1:0-13549 GCA_964541355.1 uncultured Candidatus Obscuribacterales bacterium | reverse complement strand
TCTCTCAGCGACAAACTTCTGCGCTGTTTCGATGCGACGACCAGAGACTGCTGTCAATTCGGCACCACGAGCTCTGACGATCGCGTCCGCAACGACGCCGGCAATCATACCTGTACCAACAATTCCGAAGCGAAGCTTGGCCATGACAAATCCCCATTTTTTGCGAATTCGAAGATTATTTCATATCAGGGAGTTCGCCGACCCGAATTTAATCTATTGCAGCCAAGACTGCATCATAGTTGTTGTAAACAAGCGCCGCATGGTATCTGACGATTGCATATCTCTCCAGCGCACATTCGTTGATGGTAGCGCTGACTTTGAACCATTCAATGAGCAAGCCGAGCTCCACATACCGAGCTTCGGTTCGCTGACGTGCAAGCGACTCCAGAGTCCACGCCAATATGTTAAAAGCAACTTTTCCGTGACGCCGCTCTTCAATTTCAGATAAACGCATCGGACGCACGTTGCATTCAGTCTGCAAGAAGCTTATTTCATCAAACGCTTCATCGTAATTATATTCGCCTTCAAATGTTTCGACGAAATCAAGAATATTGATGAATACGGGCTCCCAAACCAGATCCGCGTCGGAGATCCACTCTTCTTGAGCGGTTTGCGGTGTCCCCCTACGCTCGGCGGCAACCTGGAGAAATCCGTACGAAAGAGCTGCCAGCAGCGCTTCGGGCGAGGTTCCACTGATCATGGCAGAGGTAAAGGCGGCATCAACAAGGGAGAACGCTTGCTCGAATGAGCCATCGAACGTGTCGCCGCTATTGTCTTGGTCCAGGACCTTGTGCGGTCGTTTCGATTGTCGTTTCATCGTAAATAACCCCTGTTTTCACAAGAGCTTACCAGGTTAAGGAGCCATCTATCTATCAACAACCAAAATTTATCTCCTGAATACCAGTACCCTGCTTCAACGTCCCAAAATCCGATATCGGTTTGCACTTACGCCCGGCTATTGACGAAAGCATTCTGCTCTTCCACAGCGGTAAACCGATATCGGTTTGCACTTCCGCCCGACTATTGACGAAAGCATCCTGTTCTTCCACAGCCGTAAACCGATATCGGTTTGCACTTCCGCCCGGCTATTGACGAAAACATCCTGCTCTTCCACAGCGGTAAACCGATATCGGTTTGCACTTCCGCCCGGCATTGTCGAAGTACCCTACTCCTCCACGCTCTTGAACCGGAAGCGGCTTACTCGAGCCATGCGCTCAAGTGGGGCAAGGAAATTACGATTAGGCTGAGATAGACTTGATCTCGTAGACAGGAGTGTCGATGTCACACAAAACCTTCAGCAAACTCTTGCGCGAGTGGCGGTTATCTTAGCGACACTACTGTCACTTCCGTCACCGTGTTGGGCGGGAGAACCTCTTGAGCAGACGAGCAAGACTGTCGTCAATCCCGGAGCAGTAGGCAGTATCTTCATAGCTCATGGAAACAGGATGAGACAAAATCATTGGATTGCAGGAGATTCGTAAAACGCCGCACTTCATGGTGGGATTGCGTTATCACTCTGCGAATTGACAGCCCGCTCAAATTTCTGCCGACCACTCGCTCTCATTGACTGAGTTGATGAACTCTACTGAAATCACACGCGACCAACTGACTACTCTGAAGGACATCCCCGGTCTTTCCGAAAACTCAGGCGATGATGCGGAAGGGACAAACGCCACTATAAGCAGTCTCAATACCAAGCGAGTCGTGATTATCGAGCACAAGGGACAGATGAATGGTCCTTGCGAATTTATCGCCAGTGGGCAGAGACGCATTCCACGATTGCATTATGTTCGAGTGTCGGCATGTGCGATGGTCGACTCAACCACGGTGCAGGTCATTCACTTCGACGCGAATGTAATGGGCGATATCGCCCCATGTACAAACAGTGTCACAGGTGCGCTTGACTCTATCGATTGGCGAAAGTTGCGATGTTTCTCAAATGAAACTGCAGCAGCAACGAACGCGCGAGAATAAGCCTACATCTCATTGTTTGGGCTTAACTTCAAGTCTTCGTCCGCTGATAAAGATAGCATCTGCATCAGAATCGTTGTAAATTTCGAGATCGAAATCGCCCGAGGTTACCGTTTTGTATTTGCCACCGAGCTGATCGAATTTGGGCTGAAGTGCGTTTCTAATCTCGTTTCTGTTGTTGGCCAAACGATTTCCCACGAGCAACTCTCTGCGTATCACTGCCAGTGCCTCATTCTCATACAGTCCGTTTTCTTGTACCGCGGAGGCAACCTTATCGGCTACTACGTTGATATCGAAATTAACGACCGCAGCCTCTGTCTTTTCCTCACGGATTGGTTTAGATGCTGATGGCACCACAGCTCCCGTGCTACCATCTAACTTGACTGCGCCGATCTCGATTATGCCAACAATATCTCCGAAAATGCTTATGCCAAGCATGTCGTCGTTTCGGGTGGCCCGCAGAATAGTTGTTCCGCCTAAATTGGCTTCATCGACTTTCCAACCGCTTTTCTCTAGCTTGTCTTTGTACCAATCCTTTGGAGGCCCAACCTTCTGCGGTGAAAACTCCAAAATAACTGTAGGTTGTATTTGTGGATGATAGATCGTTCGCGCGCAGGACTTCACCCTCGAGCCGGGATACTGTTCTACGAAATCGCTGTACGGATACTGCTCGGTGTAGAGAACTTTGGATGTGGTCCCGTCGCTATTCTTAACCTCTACCACCTTGCCCGGTGCAAGACCACATGAGACTGTCGAGGCAACAAAAGAAAGTAGGACAAACGATTTGATGAGCTTTTTCATAGTTTCGTCAACACACTGTTCGGCATCTGCCGAGTCATTCATACCCTGCTAGCGCAACGACATCCCTTCTGCGCTTTAATTGCATCGGTCAGCAGAAGACAGCATTTTTTCTGTATGTAAGCAAGAATGCGCCGGGTTACGGACACAATTAATCCGTGTCAATCATTGCCTGTCTTGCGGTCTTAGATCGAACAAACAAACACCTGTTATCAAAAACATTGCGATCACTATGGGCATCCGCATGTCGTCTGGAATCACATACTCAAACGTACACGAACACCAAACCAAGGTCCCTATGTACAAAATGCCAGCCATTACATCCATTCGATCGAACGATCTCGAAGTTTGACGCTCAGAGTACAAGGTTGTTTGCGGAATATCCTTGTCTTCCGCGAATAAAAACTCCATGCGATATCCCAGTCGTTTTAGGACACTACAAGAGACCAGTAACACCGACCAGAGGGCGATCATACTAAAGATAAGATTGTCGAGAAGCCTTTGCGGCGGTACCCATCCGGTCTGACACATAGTGAGCGTGGTGACGAAGAGCATAATTATTACTACGCCAGCGATCGTTATTGAGAGAATCGGAGAATATCTTCTAATCCTGGTTTCCCTCATGACACCACTTTTCGCATTGTACTCAATTCCTAGCAATTCCGCTACTGGACCGGTTTGTAATGACAGACTCGGTGTATGTGCAGGCATGCCACGGCTCAACAGTTGGATAACTGTTGAGACCTAAACTTGCAGCGTCTTCGGAAGCAGTTTAATTACCTAGTCGTGTCAATTAAACCTGGAGAGCGAACCCTTACCGCCAGTCTATGCCTGGCTGCCTTGACGATGGCCCAACCGAGTTTCGCTAAAGAAGATCCGAGCGGTGACGCGAGCACGCTTACCGAGGATACGGCGCTCTCGCTTGTGGCAACGCCCGTTTTAATCACTACCAATGCCTCATAGCTGGCAGTGGGCGCCACCAATCAACTAGTCAAATTGATTGAAGCCGGCGGAGAAAAGCTATCCGAACTTACCGAAGAAGGATTTGATATAGTTGCGGATGCTGCCACATTCGATCCAAGCGCTGCTCGCGTAAGAACGCACAAGAAAGAGATACCACTTGTGGTGCGCACAGACTATCTCCAGCTCAATCAAAAAGTAAAGACAAAATGAGATACATCGCTCGCTCTATCGCCCTGTTGGCAGCTTGCTTCCTCGCAACCCAGAAAGCCGGTGCTGCCGAAGTCAACCGGACACTGGTCGACATGTCGTGCAGTTGAGGCACGGCTTGGTTAATTTAGCGTTGGTGCTAATCGTCCCGCCCTCTATAAAAGAAAAACTAGATTTAGAATGCTACTGCAAAGATTGCAGATTCTTGAGCATTGCAACAGACTTGTAATGATCCCTGAAGCTGAAGGAGGTCCCTCCAGCCTCTTGAGCGTCACCTTTCAATCTCTGAGAGGGCGTAACGCAAATGTAACCTTGCGTGAGGATAATGACCTCATTGCCAAACAGCGCAGACAGTTTTACTAACCCGCACACCCAAGCCGGTTGCGTCACCGGCAGAGCGAAGAGCATAGTCTGCTCTTCGCTCCCCGCTTTAAACTAAGACCTCTTGGCGATTGTTAGTTGAAAGGCTCATCTCTTGATTACCAGCAACCTTAAATCATCCTGCCCGCCAGCTCCTTCAAGAGCTTAGCCGCAGCCCTTGCAGTTATTCCTTGAGAATCTCTATCGGGATTTAACTCAACGATATCGGCACCCACCACCGACGGTGCCTCCACGTTTTGAATAATCCGTATCAATTGCCTGGTAGAAAACCCTCCCGGCTCCTGATGGGAGACGCCCGGAGCAAAGGCTGGATCGAGAACATCCATGTCGATCGAAATGAACAACGGCGCATGAAAAACCAGTTTTGTGTCGTTCCGCCAATCTCTCATCTCGTGTACCTCCACGCAGTAGCGGCGGGCCTGCTCACGCTGATGCCCATTAGATGCTCGGATACCTATCTGAACAAGACGACTGACCAGCTTCTCTTCCATGATTCGCGCAAACGGAGACGCGTGAGAATAGCGATTGTTATCGAAGTCTTCGTAAAGATCGGGATGAGCATCGAAATGCAGAAGGTTTAACTCAGAATAGACTTGTGAAAACGCTCTTATGATGGGAAACGAAATTGAATGATCGCCACCCAGGGCAATTAACTTCTGAGACTTTTTCAGAATGCGTGAAGTCGTCGATTCAATTATTTCCGCAAAGGAGCCTTGATCGAAACCGGCATCGCCCACATCCTCAATTGAGTCAGTCAGATTCGATCCAACCTCGGTCCAGAGATTACCGGCATCTGAAAACAACTCCTGCCGAATGAACGCCGGACCCTTGGCAGTGCCTGCCAAGAATGATGAGTTGCCATCGAAAGGAAAACCGATAATCGCCAGGCGCAGAGCCATCAACCAACTCCAGCAGTTCACAGTGCGGTCATTATAGCCGCTAGATTCCACAAAACATTTTGATATTGCAACCTGGTTGCAACGTTAATACGGCATCTTATCTCCATAAAACCACGCGCCATTTGGGGGGAGTTCTATGGGAGATAGAGCAATCGAGTATAACGGTAACCAAAACACCGCTCCAGACATTGATATTAACTGGTCGGAGTCAACATCAAAACAGAAATCCTCTACGGAATCGAACCAACCATATCTTGTTTTTGATGATCCTTATCCTGGTCAAACCGGCAAGCAAGCCAATGACAACACTCTGTCAACCGCAGCGGGAGAGTCGAGTTCCGCGTCAGAGATGAGCTCCATATATCAAGGAGCTTACATGAGAGCCGCTCTTGGACTGGAGCAGGACGCTTTTCAAGGTGAAGTCGATGCTTTACTAGAACATTACAACGGCGCTCCACCACCCGGTCTCTTAGGGTTGCCGGCTGATGCCAGCGCGCGTGAGATCGATCAAGCCGTTTTGAACAAAATGAAGGATAACGTGGGATTGCCTTCTACTGCTACTTCCCAGGAATTGCTGGAACGGCTGGCTGCCTACGACAGGCTTGCTGCTATAGATGAAACTGCCGCCGACCGCAGGGCGGACGCAGGATTGCCACCATCCGCGACAGAAGACGAGGTCAGTGCGGTAAACAACGCATATAAAGATGCATCCAGGCGGGCAGCCGCTGGTCTGTCGCAACTTGAGCCTGCCTCACTGGTTGACAAGAAAGAGCGTGAGCTTGATTCTAAAGAACGACTGGAAATCTTGGGACTACCAGAGCATGCCTCCGCTGTTGAAAGAAGAAACGCACTGGATGCCAAGATCAAGGAGAACATCGGACTTCCTGGCAATGCCACACGGACAGAAATGCTGCAGCGTTTGATGAAGTACAACGAAGTAGGCGCAATGAATCCGACTGACGCCTATTTAAGGGCGCAGTACGGACTCGACCCATCGGCATCCATTATGGATGTCCTCCATGCCCAGAAGTCTCTGGAGCAGTCTCGCCAAAAGGTAGCGCTTGGACTGCCGCTAACAGCTTCGCAAGAACAGGTGCAAGCCGCATCGAAAATGACAGATCAGGCAGAACGCAGTTCGAACCTGGGTCTCTCGTTAGAAGCATCAGGCAAGGAGTATGGCGATGCAATGGACGCCGGCATAAAGCGCGAATTAGGTCTGCCGAAGGAAGCCACGAGAGTTGAAATGTTGCAGCGGCTCCTGGCATTCGAGAATCTGGCGCAGACAAATCCGGAAGCCGCCTTCATGCGGGTGAGACTTGGTCTCTCCATGTCAGCCAGTTTCGAAGAGGTCCGCGAAGCGATGGCCAGACGAATTCGACCAGATGATTGATTGGCGTCCTCGCTTTGGCATCTGAATTATGGCTTCGGCGCCGGTCCGTTTGAGAATGTAGAGCCGGCTCTGGCACCAATTCTGACTCTCGGTACGCTTATAGGGAGCTTGGGAAATACTTCCGTTGTCAGTAAGTCGTACATCCCCTGGTACATCTTGAGTATTGGTGCTCGTCTGGGGGAGAACCTCTCTATGAGCTGCGGGTAGGAAAGATTCTCGCCTCTAGCGAAAGCGCGTTGTTGTTCGCGATAGAGCATATGTAATTCGGCAATCACTTCGCGAAGAGAGGCGCAGTAGCGAGCGGCATGCTTATCTATTTTGTCCGGTGGATATTCGGTGTCTGTTTTGAGAAGCTCCGCCTCGATTTCAGCGATATTTTTTGCTGAGACATCTCTTTCGAGTCTAGCTATCTGGTTTGCAACAGCCTTGAGGTTTGTAGCGTATTGGTCGTCGATTTGCTTTATCAATTTTTCGTCGGCCCGAGCTATGATTCTGCCGTGATATGCATGTCCGGTTTCGTGTCCAATGGTGAGCCTGAGCGGCATCGCTTCCATTCTTTTGGCATCAAGAATAGTAAGCCTGAGTACCGCAAGTTCTTCGCTGTAGCCGCCGTACTCAGTGGGTTTTCCAACTTCGTCCCACTTCTGGATAATGATCTCCGCCGGCAGAGTATCTCTTTGATTGGGCTTGATGTCGATAAGTTCGTCCAAAATCTCATATAGGTGGTTGAGATGCACTGCTTTGTCGCCGCGAGCGTCTGGTGGAATTGTCACACAGACTTCTCCGTTGGCTGCTTTCACCATGTATCGCCCGGGCGGCATGCTTCCATCGGCATGATACATAGCAAACCTCAACATT
Organism: uncultured Candidatus Obscuribacterales bacterium; assembly: GCA_964541355.1. Lineage (GTDB taxonomy): Bacteria > Cyanobacteriota > Vampirovibrionia > Obscuribacterales > Obscuribacteraceae > JADYXR01. The sequence goes on along the minus strand of CAZISK010000102.1, from coordinate 6,082 downwards.
TTACGCTCGTCCTGCAGCTTGAGCAGGGACTCCTCGAGCACCACGACTTTTGCATGCGCGGGGTAGTTCAAATGTTCTTCTTCCGGGGAAAGCCCCTTCGAGCTTTTCGGTTTTGCGTTCTGTTTTGGACCCGGAGGTTGCGCGCTTCTGCGTGCTAATTCTAGCTCGGCGCGCTTTTGACCGATCTGACCATCCAGCCTGCAAATGTCGGCGTGCAGACTGTGGAGGGTGGGAGCACCTTGATTCGGAGCTGGTCTTGGTGGAAGGGGCTGGGGCTTCGGTTGTGGCTGCGCTCCGGCTCCAGCTGCGCCGTTTGGTTGGGGTGGAAGTTCTGGCGCAGAAAGATCAACGCGCCCGGGTTTTGTGTCTGAGCTAGGTGGCTTCGACTCTTTTGGTTGGGGAGAGGCAGAGCTTTGGTCGGCCGGCTTATGTCCACGCCGCTGAACCGGTGGCTCGACTGTTGCGATTTTGAAAGGCTCAAATGCGTGTGTCTCAAGTACCTTGAATACGTCCTCCATGCCTCTAAGACTCTTCGCGCGCTCTTTAGTTGAAAAACTGGTGACCAGTTCATCGAAGGTGGGCTCTCTGCCGGTTTCCTTCATAATGCGAACCTTTTCTACATGCAACATGTACATCTCGGCAAACAGTTCGCCGCGACATAGAAAATACTTCAGCAAATCTTCTTTCGTGATTCTGCCTTCTAGCCGAATCTGTTGATTCTCTGGTTTGCAAAGCTCAGCAGCCAGTCTTTCGCGGAACTGTTGCGTCGGCTTTTGGCCCGCCTCTCGAGCGATGTAGTCAGCTGCACCATCGGGTTTCAGCAATGCTGTTCTGTAAGCCTCGAGTATCTCTGTTTGAACCTTGGCATCAGCCTGTGTGGCAAACGTACCGAATTCGAAAAGATGCCCCGTCTCATGATTGTAAACTAGTCGCACGGGACGTTCGTTCGCGGCGACATTGATTTCGAGCTCGCTAATATTTGCTTTCGAGTTTGGATATGTGGCCAAGCCACCTGCAACGTCGGACAACCTTGGGCAATTGGTAATGATGACAATGTCCGGTTTGACTTTAGCAGCTTCGACCGCTGCAAGGACCTCATTAACACGTTCTACTGGTACATCTTCTCCAACAGCTTTGCCCTTGATCCTTCGATCACCACCAACAACCGTTTCCTGTCCGATGAATAGTCGTACTGGACGACCTTCAACGAGAAAGGCGTATTCACCAGGGGGAAAGACGCCTTTAGCCATTGCCAGAGCAAGATTCAATTGGGCAAGCTTTTCTGATTGTGCTACTGCCAACACCATTGCGTCAGCTTCCTTCTTCAATGCTTCTTTCTTTGCCGTGAACTCCTCCTTCAGCTCTTTGATTTTTTTGTTGTGAATTTCAAAAGCAATTTCACCCAGCTCATTGTCTGGAAGCTGATCGATAATATCCTCCAGCGCCTTCACTTTAGTTTGGTACTCCTCCTCAAGCTTCTCAATCTCGGCCCTCTTCTTGATGGATGGTTCATACAACTTGTCGATCTCCTCCTGGGCTCGCTTAACATCCTCATGATTGACCTTCGCTGGAAGGGGAACGCCAGCTTCGGCCGGCGTGGATACACTCTGGGCAACGGTTTTGACATAATCCGGCAGCTCAGAGGCGGGCGCGACGATTCCTTTGCGAGGATCACAGACCAACACTCCTTCGTCGAGACGGAGGAATACAAAGGCGTGATTTCCGCCGGCTCCCCCCCGAACTATCGAACAGGGCATGTTAAAAGAGTGGAGCAACTCTCCCAGGAGCAAGGCTTGGTGTCTACAAACGCCCATGCCTTGCCTGAGAAATTCGCCTAGCATGATCTGTTGTCCGGCATATTGAGATTCCATTCTGTCAGTAATGGCATCGAGTTCATGGGAGGCCATTCCAGGAGGGGTCAAAAGCTCTCTGGCGTAATCGTTGAGCGCTTCAGCGAGCTTTCGCGGGTCGTTGCGGAGGTGGTCGAATTTTTTGTGAGCCTCCTGAATAACCTCGCGCAGAATTGGATCGTGACGGGCATCCACAACGAGAGACATTCTTTTGGCAGGTGCGTCACCAACTTGGCTGCCGCTTTCATCGAAGGTCTTCATTTTTCCGGCAGTTCGAAATCCTGGAGGAAGAGGCCAGTGGACCTCATTAGTGGAGGCGAATTCGTTGGACTTATCTAGCGCTTGCCTGGTAAAAGGAACATCCTTCGGATAAGTTTGTGGTCTGGTTGCAACTGTTTTGCCTGTCAGCTCATTAGAGTTGGACCAAACAATGCTGACGTCTTTGCCGTTGACAGTGACAACATCTGTTGGTGCTAGAGATGTTTCCACCCCGATCTTCAATTTTTCGCCGTTGACACAGGTGCCGCCTCTCGAGGCGAGATCTCTGATGATGACCTCTCCCTTATCATTGATTTCGATCTCGGCTTGTTTTTTTGGAACCTCGCCTCTGACAGCCAAATCAGAACCCTCTCCGCCGATGCTGATAGTAGTCTGTCCAGGCCGGGCAATATACTTTTGGTCCCCGATCCTCACGATAGCGGGTGTAACTGGGGAATTGGTTGTAGCAGAATGATTAAGGGTGAGTTCGTGAGATCCGACGCTCACGACATCCGTCGGACGTATGAGGACCTCGATGCCCGGCTCCATTCTCTGTCTGTTGATGTAAGTGCCTTGTGTTGAGCCGTTATCGGTAATATATACAAGACCAGACTCCGTTGTCCGAACAGTGGCATGTCTTGCGCTGACGTCCGGATCGTCTTTGATAACAAGATCGTTGCCTTGTCGGTCGGTGCCGATTTTGAACTCACGGTTCTCTCCAAGCGGCAGATCGACGAAGACATTGTTGACCGCTAGCCTTCCGTGATTGGCGGCCAAATCCGCCTGTGGTGGTCTCTGCATGAGCGAGCTGTCCAATGAAATGTCGCAGAGAGTGGTGGGCAGGTCATGTGTTGCACTAGCCCTGGTACTGCCTGTGGTGACCGGTCTTTCTGTGGAGACTGGTCTGTCTGTGCGCACCTCGGCTGGTTTGGGTTCAAACCAGATATGTAGGCCTTTATTGGTTATTTCAACAAAGCCAGATTCCTTGTTGGGTTGTTCAACTATCGTAGAGCCGCGCCTCGCTGCGTCCGCTTTATGCGCTTCCGCTGTCTTTTGGGCTTCCGCGTCGAATTCAATCCTCATCACAGGCTGATCTGCCCGTGTTACTTCGCCTGGTCTCTGTGCCAGTTTAAAACCGACCGGCATTGGATGGTAACCTTTGAATGATGCTTTGCCGGCTTGCAGGAATCCAATCAGCCCCGCGTCTTTGAAAAATGAGAATAGTTTGTCGTGCTCTCGAACCAGTTTTTCAGATTTCATACGTTGATGGTCACTGTGAAGCTGATCTGCGGTGGTCGCCAGTCCGAAAAATGCGCCCTGCTCGAGCCCAACGGTGAGCGCCTTCTTGAGAATCGTCGTCGCTATTGGGCTTTCTTTAGCGGCAACGACCGCACTTTCTGCGCTTTTGGTCAGGTCGGCGAGAGTGCGCGACTGTGAGCGCGCCAGACCCCGTATGGAGTGGAACGTCCTTGCCAGACCGGTGCCGGCGGCAGAGCCGAGAATGGTCCCACCTGCGCCCATTGCCGCGCTTTGCAGATACTCCACTCCATAGGGCAGAACTACGTCTCTGGCGAACTCCATCGGCCGCTCTCTGCCTGAAGGTGCTACAACCGGCTTGTCTCGAAGAAAGTAATCGCCCATCAAAGCGCCATCGCTGCGAATGCCGAGCTGGAGTTGGATCTCTTTCGTTATCTCTGCTGCTGCGATTGCCGCAATCGGAGCGACGATTATTGCGGTGAGCGGATTGCTGCATGCAAGGAAAACCGCGGCGGCGGCAAGGAATGCCATGAGAGCTGGCAAGGCCTCCTCGTCGGCCCACTTTTTGAAATCACTGATCCTTGTGTATTTGGGATCGTCCAGTTTATTGAAGATCGAATAAAGCTGATAGAGTTGGGTCTTGCCTTCCATCGGATCGAGCTCGAGGTTTACCTTGGCCAACTCGGCGCTCACAGTTCTGATCTCACGTTGCACCCAATACAACTGAAGCAGGTGAGTGTTGTTCTTTTGATTCGGAAATTCCCATCCGTCATTTTTCTCCGACTCGTCCAATGTCTGGTACCAGCCATCCTTCACTTTGGAGCTCGCCGGTTTCATTGGATTACAAAGACGATCGAGTTCGTCCCTGAGCTTCTCTCGCTGTGCTGTCAATTGAGCCTTGCGCGCCTCGTCGGGGGGTGGAAAGCCGTGCATGTCGTACAGGCCCCTCATGCTGCTTATGTACTTGAGCTCCCGCTTGAGCAATTCTCTTGTTTGCGGATCCTCTACATATTTGTTTTTCTTGTTCGGATCGAGCATGTCCAACAGATCTGTTTCAAGCTCTTTTAGGCTGGCGAGTTCGGCGGGAGTGGCTTTCATCTCTGCCTTGATTTTGTCTTTCAAGGTCTTCATATGCTCGATGTAAGTTTCCATCTTGTCCGCGCTGGTCGCGGCAAGCGCCACCAATGTTGTGAACGCCCTAATGTCCTTTTGATTGGACTCGAATCGCTCCGACAAAATGCGCCTGGCGGGATGCATCTGAATGCCAAACAAAGCGTGCTTTCGGTAAAGGTCCGCGTCGCAACGCATGAGTGGGTCTTTGGCGTCGGCATCGCTTAACTTGAAATCGCGCAGCATCCGCATGCTCGCTCGATATCCCACTTCAGTACCTGGCTGGTGAGCAAGAGGCATGGCATCGAGCAGTCCGGTTTTCGCCTCTTTCATTCGAGCAAAAGTGCCTTTGTTGATGCCTTCGCCGCTGGTGGCAAGTTCGCGCTGTATATCCGGTGCCAGTGACAATGCAAAAACGCCGTTAGTAACGAAAGTGCTCTTGGCCACTTGATCGGCCTGTGCCACTCTGCCTTCATTCATTAACCGCACGAATTTTTGATTGGCGCAGGCGACATCGAGATTGCGTTGAGCTTCTAGCAACTTCGACACCCTTTCGACTCCGCGGCGTCGCGCTCCGTCGGTGTCTTTCAGTTGGTCAAATAGACTAGCTTCTTTCAAACGGAATCTCGAAAGACCCTTATCACCTACCTCTTCCCGAACCTTTTCCGGAAAGGTTGCCCCTATAATAGCGTTCCTTCGGATGCTCTTCAGGACACTGTCCGGGTCTAGCTTATTGAGCTCTTGCAGCTCATCTCTAATCTCTTTGGCCAGCTGTTCCGTGTATGCCTCAACCTTTTTGTCGAGTGGCTCGAGCAGCGGTTTTACCCAAGAGTTGTTGGGGTCGCTGGCCATCACCCGAAGTATATTGGCAATGTCTTTGGTCTCACCGGCTACGATTTCGGACAGCCCCATACCAGCAAGCATGGTCGGATGCAGGCAGCGGATCAGGGCCGCATTTTCGGTTGCCGCCTTTACTTTTTCGAAGCCGTAGTTTTCAATCGCCCTATCCATCATCATCGTCGCCGCGTCCGCGCTCACGCCGTTGGCTATCCAGTAGGCGGTCAACCGGCTCTTTTGATGCTCAGGAGTATTCCAGCTGTGCCTGTTCAGTGCGGTCGTCATGAAGTCGGGGTGATCGTGAACGAGCTTCGGAAGTTGACTCTGGATGAACCAATCGCTAGGGTTGTTTTTGATCAGTTTTGCGATGCGCTCGCCAGTAGCTCTATCGGTGACCCGACCGAAGTACCGATCTCCCCAATCCGACTCAACAAAGGTGTGTAGAGCCTGTGCTCTTACTCTCGGGTCTCTTGTGTTTTCTATGGTGGTCAACAAACATTCAGCAATCTGTCTTTGCGCTGCTCGAGCTGCAGCACTTTTGTCTTGAACGGTAGAGCTGAACTGCTTTTCGATCATTTCCTGACCCGCTCTCCCGCCATATGGTGACAGGAGCATAATCGACACCTGATCGAGATGGGGGGCGAATGCGCGAATTCCCCTGGTCACGTTCTCGAGGGTCGCTTTGTCTAAATCACCCTTCTCCAATGTTTCGAGCATGCCAATTACAAATTCGGATCTTAGACTGGGAGGGATTTTGTGAGCGTGCGTTC
>CAZISK010000101.1:0-13549 GCA_964541355.1 uncultured Candidatus Obscuribacterales bacterium | reverse complement strand
AAGCACATCTTTCTCTGCGAAAACCATGATTACACCTCCGCCCACCTGCAGTAACCGTGCAAAAAACAGCCCTAAGCCCGAAAGCATTGAGGGACAGATGTTTCGGAGCACGATATTGGCTAGAAATGCAATTGGTTTATTTTCTTAGATTTTTTCCTAGATTTTGCTTGCAGGCTGAGAGCTTGCTGTTCACTCTCGATAGTTCTTGGCGAGTGAGGGTTTCAGCCTCAGTGGCAAGGACCTCATCATATTTCCGCTTCGCGAAAAGCCAGTGTCCATAAGAGAAATAGAGATCACCCACCTTGAGCAGGAATTTTGTTTTTTCTAAGCGACTGCTCGAAGTTGAAATTGATTGTTCCGTTGGATTAGCTGTGGGACCCTTCTTCTCGATAAGGTTCAAGTATTGAAGTTCTGCAGCTTTGGCTTCGAGAAAGTTAAGACGCGCGATATTGCATTCGATGAGACCGATCAAGGCATTCTTCTTTGTGCTGATGTCCTTGTCCTCTAGGGATTGATTGAAGTAGCCAGTAGCGTCTTCGTAGTGACGAGATTTAAGCGTCTCAAACCCTTTCTTAAGCAAGAGCGGACGGCTGATGCCGCTTTTTGTTTTGGTAATACTGCGCAAGGTCGCGATGTCTCGAATGTCTTTGTTGTCAATCATGTCTTGAGCCATAGTGTCGTGATCTCGGTTCGGGAGTTCGGCACCCATGATGCGCGGGCTTGATTTTGACGGTTCAGGTAAATTTTGTACGAGCGTCCTGCACGCGAGAACCAAAAGCAGAAGAGCAAGCGCACAAGCCGTGAGCAGCATTGTCCTTCCAGCATCCGTCTGACCAGTTGGCACCGGCAAATTCACACTCTTTGCGTAGCTTTCTAGCATTTTCTTCAGGGCGATTAGTTCTGTCTTCAGCTCAGATGCGCTCTCGAAGCGTTGCTTTGGATCTTTGTTCAAAAGCTTTGCAATCATTTCGCTGACCGGCGGCGGCAGCTCCTCGTTGTTTTTGTTTTTCCGAAGTGGCAATGGTATGGAATTGATTTGTAAGTCCGATGTTTCCAAGACGGTTTTACCAGTAAGCGGAGGTTGTCCAGCCATGCAGAAATACATTACGCAACCGAGGGAGTAAAGGTCGGATGCCGGTGTCGCTGACGTTCCGGAAGCCTGCTCCGGGCTCATGAACAGTGGAGTGCCGATCACCTGTCCGGTGATTGTTAGTTTGCTCGCATTGGAATCCAGAATGTCAACGCGCTTGGCGATGCCGAAGTCGAGCACCATCGCGTGCTTGCCCGATGCCTTCATGTCTACCATGATGTTGCCGGGCTTCAGGTCTCTGTGAATAACGCCCTCTCGGTGAGCGCATTCGAGTGCGGCTGATACGTCGATGAAGATGTCGAAGAACTGAGACATTGTCAAACAACGGTTTTTGTATACGTATTCTTCGAGGCTTTTGCCCTCAATCAATTCTATTGCCAGGTATGGTTTACCTTCTCGTGATAGTCCGAAATCGTATACGGTGGCGATGTTCGGATGAGAAAGTCGGCTCGTGGTGCGAGCCTCGTTTTGAAAGCGCATCACTGCGGTAGCATCCCCGTAAGCGGTGAGAACTTTCAAAGCCAGTCGCTTGTCGAGGTAAATATCGTGCACCTCGAAGAGATCTCCCATGCCACCGGCGCCGAGTCGATCGATCAATTCGAACCGATCGAAAATGACGGCTCCGACCGCGAAGGGGAACTCACTTCTGTGCTCTTCATTTTTGCCGTAAGGATGCATCAAGCAGGCCTCTCTTTCGATCTGGCAAATTATGCGATTTCTGCAAAGTTTGGCGAATTGTTTTGCAATTAGCAATACGTGCCCAGCAGCAGGCTTTGGCAAACCACCGCGATCGAAACTGCGCTTTACCATCACTACCGGCTTTCCCAATCGTGAACGTTGATGATTTCCGGTGCCGAATGTTTTCTGACGCCGACCTGGTTGTCCGAGACCTGGGCGTTCGTTTAAGGCTTTAAACGATTGATGTCGCGAGGAAAGAGCGCGGTTTGCTTGACGCTCGCAAGACCTAGGAGCTGCTTGGTCAGCCTTTCCAGTCCAATCGCCAGACCTCCATGCGGCGGCATGCCGTAGCGGAAGCACTGCAAGTATTCGGCGAAGTCTTCGGGATTTAGCCCACGCTCTTCGATTGCACCTTTCAGGTCGCCGTACTCGTGCCGTCTTTGTCCACCCGTAGTTACTTCCAGTCCGCGGAACAAGAGGTCGAATCCACGGCTCAGAGGTTGTCCTGCATCTGAGGCCATGGGCATTGTGTAAAACGGTCTGGCGGATAGAGGATAATATGCGACGTAGAGCAGCTCGCAACCGGTGGTCGATTTGTAATGCTCGCACAGCAATCTCTCCCCCTCGGGGTCGAGGTCTCCTTGTGCAGCCTGACCATGACCGAGCTCTTCCGTCAGCAAGACGAGCGCGTCTTCAAAGGCGATCTGGGGAATCGTCTCAAATTCTGGAACACTGGCATCGTACATGGCGAGCTCTTCCGGGCAGGACAGTCGCACGTGCTCGAAGACATGCTTTAGCAGACGAACCTGCATGTTTATAAGATCTTGCTCGGAGGAGATGAACCCCATCTCGAAGTCCAGACTTATGTATTCATTGAGATGTCTGGATGTATCGTGCTCCTCGGCCCGATACACCGGGCCGACTTCGAAGACACGTTCGAAGACGCCTACCATGATCTGCTTGTAAAACTGCGGACTTTGCGCAAGAAATGCCGGCTTCCCAAAGTAATCGAGCTTGAATAGCTGTGCACCACCTTCGGTGCCAGTCGCGACTATCTTCGGCGAGTGAATCTCGACGAATCCTTCATCGCTGAGGAATTCGCGAAACGCTCTCGTAATGGCTGCTTCGATTTTGAAAATCGCTTTGACCTTGGGGCTGCGCAAAGTCAGCGGTCTGTAGTCGAGCAATGTGGATAATGCCAGTCCGTCCATCTTTTTGTCTTTGGCGAGTTCGATTGGGGGAACCTCTTCTACTCTGGCAAAAGCGCGAATCGAGTCGACCTGTATCTCGTGTTGATCCTTGTTGGCGACAATCAGGCCGGTCAAGCGCACAGGCGTCTCGACCCCAATCGTTCTAGCTATTGAGAGAAGCTCCTCTGTTTCGACAACAGCCTGTAGCACTCCAGAAGCATCGCGGACATTGAGGAAGGAGACTTTTCCAAGATCTCGGCAGGAGTGCAGGTGCCCAGCGATCTCGACACGCTGCCCGATATGGCTTCCTGCCGCCTTGATAGAAACTCTTTCCACTTTCATAAAATTCGCCTCCAAAAAAATGACCGCAACTTGCAAGAGTTGCGGTCGTCGAATCTGATCCAGGTAGCTTTTGTTAATTCAGCACCACGAGCGAGACGACCGCCTCAAGCGGTTATCATCGTCGTTATTATTGGTGTACGAGAAGAACACGGGTTGAAATGACCTGAATGGGCTCGCGTCTGACTACCTCAATATAGAGTGTGCCAGGGTCGATGCCTGAAGTCAATGATCTGTAAATGCCTAGTTCTTTTCTGGTTCGACACTAGCTTCTGCAGCGGCTTCCGGCGGCATTACATTGCCGGTGGCTGATTCATCGGCAAGCTTCTGATTGAGTCGCTCGGAGTTGAGAAGATCGTTGAGCATCCAGGCGAAGATGTCTTTTCCTCCCAGCTCCGGACGCAGCTCATCTTGCAGCTTGGGATTGAGACTTGCCGGTCTTGTGCCATCAATGAAGGTAAGATGGTCGATTTCTCTAAATGCACGAGCCAATCTTACGTCAGTTTTATCTCTGAGCTTTTTGACCGCTTCGTGTGAAACAAGCGGTATCGTCTGTAGTGTCTCCTTCGGGAGGAACAATGCACTGCCCAATGGAGTGATACCATCATTGAGGGCGTAGAGAAATGGTGGCTTAGCCACATCTTGCCACTCTTTGTTGACGTGGACGCAGGCGATGTCTCTGTTGAGCATCTTCAATACTGGATGTTCTCTGGCAAGGTGGGCAGGGAACTTGGTGGTGACGAAGGTCAGCGGATACAGGAGCGCCGATTCTAAATAACGGTCTGCTGCCGGCTCCAGATACGGATTGTGCATGTAGCCACCGTACGTGATGAACTTCCTCTTCACCTGAGCATTGTTGGTATTGAGCTTTTGCAACCGCGCATTGGCGGTATTGGCAATGGTGAGAGTGCCCTTTGGTCCCAACAAAAGTTTGGACCTGAATTTGCCAACATCAGGAATGGCTCGATCTGCGTCGTCCCAGCCCAGGTCGGCGAGGAGATTCTGGTTGCGGCTGAAGTAGAGCCTGAGAGCCAGACTATGATCGACTCTCGTCCACGGCATAGAAAGCCGCTTGTAGAGACTGTATTGCATCCAGTCTTCACTGAATAACGGCGAGCCATGGAATGGAGAACCCAGAGTCATCGCCACTTTTATCTTGCCATCAATTTCCGGATCCAACATGCTTTCGTAAATCAGATTACCTCCCATGCTCAGCGCAATGAGGGTAATCGGCTTTTCTCCGCAAGCACTGTAGAGACGCTTCACTTCGTTGCTGAATTTCGGAATCGTCGAGTCCAATCTCACCAGGGTGGGATAGCGAACCAGGTAAATTTTGTAATTTTTGTGGAAGGTGCTGTCGCTCTTGAAGTGATCGGCAACTTTCTTCCATCGGAAGTTCGGGTAAAACTCTCCACGCAAGCCATGGACCATGAGAAGTGGGCTGCGGTCACCGAGAGGTTCATTGTCGTACTGGTAAATTGCTACATTTTGCGGAGACTTTTTAAGTTGTTTCTTCGGAGGAGGTGCGCTGAAAGTGTCCGATATCGTGGCGATATCATTGATTTTTCCACTCGATTCCGTTGTCAAGCGTGAGGACTCCGCATTTGCGGGCATAAAAGTGGAGCCCGAGACTTGAGCTGCAATGATTGAGCTTACAAACAGGCGAAGCATCCATTTTTCAGCTGAGTGGTACATTATGTGGTCACCGTTTGGGAAGGGCTGAGTTAGGGCTAAGAATCGATTCCGATGTTTTGCAATTGTTTCGCGTACACCTAACAAAGATTATCAGATTATCTACTATGCTTATCTCAGAAGAGAGGAGTCCAGGAAAAATTTATGCGTAACCCCAGAATATGTGTATTTTTCTCTGACACCGGTGGCGGACACCGAAGTGCAGCTGAGGCTGTAGAACAAGCTCTCCAGGACCTTCTTAATGAGGTCGAGCCCGATAGCCCCTCGGCAGAAGTAATCGTTGAAAACGGCGTCGAAAAGAGTCATCCGATCAATAGATATTTTGTCGAGCTTTACAACCTCCTGTTACGCTATAACCAGGCGGGCATGAAGTATTACTACTGGTTTATCGAAAAGACAAAACCCAACGATTGCGAATACGGCTATAAAGTCACGAAGCCTTATCTGGTCAAACTGTTCGATGAAGCTGAAATAGATGTTTTGGTTTCGGTCCACCCGATGACCAACCACTACATGGCGCGGGCGATTAGAGAGACCGGGAGGCAAGGGCGAACTAAGCTGGTTACGGTCGTCACCGATCCCAATGGCGACTTCTGGAGCGGCTGGGCCTGTACTGAATCCGATCTGACCATCGTTCCCAACGATCTGGGTCGCGATCGCCTTCTGTCTTTCGGAATCAAGCCTGAGAAGATTAAAGTGGCTGGCATGCCTGTTCGTCCGGACTTTATCAAAACCCCTTCGGTCAATCGGGATGAGTTCCTTGCCCATCTGGGGCTAAATCCCGAGAAGCCGACTGTCTGCTTCAACGCTGGTTGGGCCGGCGGCGGCAACACTCTTGCCATTTACGATGCTCTGCAATCGAGCACCCGCAACGTCCAGGTGGTCTTCCTTTGTGGACATAATCAAGGTTTATACAGACGGCTCAAGAAAGACGCGAAAAATGCGACGATCCCTACAGCGGTTTTGCCTTTCCACGATCGCATGTCCGATCTTATGAGCGCCGTCGATTTGATGGTAACTAAAGCGGGCGGTTTGACCTCTTTCGAGGCGATTGCCAGAAGGTTGCCGATGGCGATCGACATGATCACCAAGCCTATGCCTCAAGAGCTCGGTACTGCCCTCCTACTGTGTGAGCATGGCGTAGCGACGGCAATTAATACGCCTAGAGACATCATCGACATCGTCGACAACGTGACGGTTCGAGATCCTGAAAATCCGCTACCCCTGCCTGAAGCTTTCGGTCTTAACAAGGTAGGCGCTGTGTATGATATCGCCAGCACCGTTCTGACGATGGCGGGTGTCAGGCTAAAACCTGCGTCGACCGAGGTTTATACCGGTCGCACTAAGTAGAAGTAATAAGGCGATTGGAGCGGTAGCTCTGGCTGTGCCCGAAAGCGCACTTTGAGAAAGAAGTTGCATCGCTTCAACGTGGTGAAACGTCTCTGTTGGGAAGACGATGGCAACGGCTAAGAAAGTGTTGCGCCTCCCGGACTTTCTCGATACTTGTTTGATAATGTATCTGAACAGGCATTAGAGCCCTTTCAGTACATACAATTTCAGCGGGTATCGGAATGAAGCTTTCATTACGTGTTGTCGGAGCGAGCGCAGTCAACAATGGCGATGTGGTGCTCATCCACGGAACGGGCTCGTCATCCGAGATGTGGGATGCCCAGGTCGAAGCTCTTACAGGTCACGGTTACCGCTGCTTCCTTCTGGATCTGCGTGGGCATGGGCAAACCCATGAGCCGGAAGAGTACACCGACCTGCACGTTCATGTCAGCGATGTGTTGGAGACGCTCGAGCATGGCGGGATTAACTATCCAGCCATTTTTCTCGGACATTCCCTGGGCTCGCTTATCAGCTTGCATATCGCCCGAACCAACCCCGGCCTCGCCGATACTTTGTTCCTGGCTGCTCTGCCTGGCAAGGTCCATTCGTCGGTCGCGACCGCGTTTCGCTACTTTCTGAAAGGGGCGTTCCCTGTCATGCGTGACACCGGAATTCATAAGAAGATGGCGTGGCGTGAGAGAACGCTTTTCAGCACCCCCACTTTCAGCCTGTCGCAGATTGTCGAAAACTTCGATAAGGTCGATCTCTTTTCGGAACCAATCTCGGTCTCCTGTCCAGTGCATCTATCGGCTGGACGGTTTGATCCGGTGGCGCCTTTCGACCAGATAGTCAAGGTTCACAAGCTTTTGCCTAACTCCACGTTAAAGGTCTTCGACTTTGCCGGTCACAACTTTATGGACTACAACAAAGACACTTTCAACGAATGGATTTTGGAAAAACTAAATTCGCGGGTCGATTCTAATACCTCACAGGAATATGTAGGGTAGCCTGTAAATCGGCAGCCTCACCGTCAGCTCAGGTCGGCATTACCCAGACGGAATAGTCTTGAGCCCTCCTGCGAGACTATCGTCGTTGGTGTGCCCGCATCAAGTGCGATCCAGCCGTCCTTCGCCAACCCGCCTGAAAGACCGTTTGGGAAGAGGTTTTTCCCATTTTCGCAGCCCCATCTGGATGATTTTTCATTTTGGAAACCAGATAAACCTGTGATCGTCTGAAAGAGTGTTGTTTCTTTTCAAGAAAATACTAAACTGGAGATGGGTCAACATCGATACACAGTTGGTCAGAATGCAGGAATATATTCGCGCACTTACCCGACGCTTTGAGAAGTTGCCACCGGATGAGCAAAAACGGCTCATCACAATCACTTGTATTGGCGCTGTCGGCTACTTTAACCTGTTCATCATGTTGATAGTCGCTCCCAGTCAGCATCTCAGTCACCCATATCGAGAACAGGCATCGACCGCGTTTCTGGTGATCGCCTTTCTGTGCGGTTGGTTGTCTGCTCAAATCTGGAATGACAAGACTCATACCAGGCGAACCGGGCTGGCCGTGCTTTTATCGTGCGGATTTCTTTTGGTAGGCTACGTGGCATTTGCACTGATCTCGGCTTCGTGAAGGACGGCAGCCTCCTTGACTCGATTTCTGATTTTCTTGCTTCTAGCATCCCTGGCGCTGACACGGACGGCGAATGCGAGTGTCAGTAGCGCGACTTCGCGATTGGTTGTAGGTGGTGCGGAGTTCGTAGTAGTCGCGGAAGTCGGCGAGCTTAACGTGACTCGCGAGGATGTGAATGCCTATGTCCGCGATGCTGCGCGCGCCGTCATCGCATACTACGGCAGTTTTCCCGTCGATAAGACAATCGTCCGAATTGCTGCTGTTGACGATGACGGTGTCGGATTCGCCACCTCGACTTTCGAGGTTGCTGGTGGTTATGGGCTGATTGAGCTTGATCTGGGCCGCTACGCCGACAAGCGAGATCTGGATCGAAGCTGGACTTTGACACACGAAATGATGCATCTGGCATTTCCAATCGTTGCCAGACGGCATCGATGGCTCGCTGAAGGAATAGCGACCTATGCGGAGCCGATCGGCCGAATGAGGGCCGGCAAGTTGAGTAGAGAAGAGATCTGGGATGACCTCGCCAAGAATCTCTACAAGGGTTTATCTGGTACTGAAAGTGGTGGCTTAAACAACGCCCAGGGATTTGGGAAGATCTATTGGGGTGGAGCGCTTTATTGTCTGTTGGCTGATGTCGAAATTCGCAAACAGACGAATAACAGAGTCGGTCTTGAGGACGCGCTCAAGGCGATCTGCCGTCGAGGCGGCAATGCCAATTCGAACTGGTCCGCGGAAAAAGCGATTGATGTTGGAGATGCTGCATTAGGCACGTCCGTCCTGCGTCGGCTCTTTGACGAGATGGGCGAGTCTGGTGCCAATCTCGACGTTCGACGATATCTCGAGCAACTTGGGGTTCGACGGCAAGACCATGTAATAAAGCTGGATGACAAGGCACCGCTTGCTCGAATTCGTCAGGCTATTGAAGGGCGCGTCACAAATTGATCAGCCCTTTTACCCAGTTCATGAATCCAGTCGGGTTATCCATCATTTGTTCGATTTTGAAACCTGGTGGTTCAGGTGGTAACTCCACCGGTGCAAGATTGGTGGTCGGATCCTGCGGACGGACGAGCTCCGGGGGTGGTGGCGAGCCTACCATTGTGCCAAGCAGAGAGGTGTTAAAGAAGAGCTGTTTGGGCTGAAGTACGTCAGGGCGCCTGGATTTCATAATCTCCTGGCTGTCGATCGGCGCGGCGATCATTCGGCGAATTCGCTGCCCGTCGGACAAGAACAAGACTGCTTCACCGGTATCTTCGTAGAACATGAACGCCTCCCCCTTCTTGAGGGTGGAAGTTCCGTGCTCATTGAGATAACGCAGCCGCTTTGTCCATTCATCATCCGGTACTTGCGGCGGTGCTTGCGTTTTTTTCCGAGCTGGGTGAAAGTTCAGCGCGTTTGATGCTGGCGATTCTTGCTCTGGCGCATTGTCGGACCAGCCTCGCGAGGCTAGCTTCGTTGTGCGATCGGAGCTGGCTGTGGAGTTGTGCTCTACGGTTTTTTTCTCTTCCATGACAGGTGTCGATTCTTTTTGTGCCGGGGCGGATGGTCGGCGTTCAGCCCTGGATGAATTGTCGGCTTCCGTAATCTCCGGCAATTTTCTTATCAGCTCGGCCTCACTGGCTGCCGGTCCGTTGTATGCCAGCAAGGTCCGATTGGTCTTGCGAGATGGAAGCTCTGGCTCATCCGTGGACTCGTCCGGGACGAAATCAGGGCAATCCTCTTTGAACTCTTTCGCCAGACTGAGGTCGTCACCCTTGGGTTGCAAATCGTTGTAGTCGGCATGACCGGTGTTGCCTCCGTCGAAGCTTTTGAACGGCTCCGGCCACGTGAAAATGCGGGCGATCCAGTGTTTTTGAGGACGTCGACCGTCAGACTTTCTATACCTTCTGGCAATGAACTCTCGAATCTTCTTGCGGCTGGTCGGCCGCCGCTTGGCCGGGCGACTTGGTGCGAGGACGTGCTCCTTGAGGTCGGCCGCCGCTACCTGGCTTTCCTCGCTCTCCTTGCTCTTCGCGAGCCGATGCACCGCAGGTGGTTTCATTGCAGGGTGCACTGATTGTAGTATCATTGGGGCGACTCCGCCGATCTGATCTTCGTCGCCCTTTTCCGCTTCTGGTTTTATCGAGGTTGCGTTCGATTTTGACAGACCAAGGGTTTCTCCTAGCTGCTCGACGGCGCCTGTTACGTTACCCTGCTCGAGCTTGATGGTGGCGAGGAGCAGGCGCGCTTTCTGATATTTCGGTCGGATCACCAGCGCCTGTTCCAGACGTGACACTGCAAGTTTATGAAATCCTTTTTCTCGGAAGATGAGCGCCTGCTCGTAGTATGCATCCACGAGCTTCGGATCTTCTCGCGACGCTTTGAGAAATTCGATGAGGGCGCGTCCGGTGTCGCCGGTCTTTTGAAATTTGCAACCGCTGTCGAAATGCAGTTTTGCCTGCTTCAGCCGTAAGCGCGCCGAAGCGATGGCGGGTGGTTTTTTCGGGTCTGCCGACTCTTCATTGTCGCTCTTCTGCGCTCCGGCAGATTCAGACAAGGATGCACCGGACAATGCGCTGAAGGTCTGGGTATGTAAGGCAGGCTGAGCGCTACACTGATCAACTGAAAGCGCGACCAGGGCCAAAAAAGCTACGAATTTTGCTCTTAACAGACAGCCCCCAATCTAGCAGCGTCTCGATTTATTGAGACCCCATCAAGCTATCTTATATGATCGCCAATTGCAAGAGGCTGAAACCCTGCGCCTCCGTAATTTCCAAGAAGGTTTGCCGGGCACTCTATCTGGTGCCAATCAGTGTCTGATGAAGACATGTTCGAGTTGCCGGAGGAATGTCTTCCACGAGGGCTCCACGATAGATGAGAGTGGTCGAACGAGAACCGTGCGCATATTCGAACGCCTGCCGCCCCATATATCCGTGAGCGGGCGATCGCCTATGACTGCCACTTCTTCTGGTGGCAATCCCAGAGCGGTCAGGGCCTGCTGGAACCCTGGTCGCCAGGGCTTTGCAGCATACCCAATCACCTGCATGTTGAGAACCGTACCGGCGTTGGTAATATAGTCTTTTCTTTTGTTGTTGGTCAGCACGATCATCTTTACTCGGGGACGGGCTTGTTCCAGCCAGGCTTCAGTTTCCGCAGTGACCTTGCCTTTTCCGGACTCCATCAGCGTGCTGTCTAGATCGATTATTAATCCCTTGATGCCATCGTTGCATAGCAGATCGATATCGAGAGTGGTGATATCTCCCCTGGTGACATAAGTAGGTTTTAAGAACATTGCCTTAGCTTGTCCTGAATTGGATGGAGCCCGCGGACACATTGATAATGTAACATGAAGTTTTGTCCGAGCGTTGCAAAGAACTGAGTGGGCGACCGGAATTCCGGGTTACAATGCTCAGTTGCTTATGAGTAGAGCGCTACAGCATTCGCCTCGTCCAGTCTTCTTCATAGATTGACCGAATACCGCCGTGAAACAACTTAGAGGAAAAACCAGCACTGGGCAGTCCGATTCATCGGGCACTGAGAAACTGCCTTTGTCTCATGTTGCCGTGATCATGGACGGCAATCGTCGCTGGGCGAATAAGCATCATCTACCAGGCGTAGTTGGGCATCGCGAGGGCGTCAAGAGTCTCAAGCGTCTGGTCAAGCATGTCGGCACCCTGAAACTGTCGTATTTGACCGTGTACGCCTTCTCCAGTGAGAACTGGCAGCGTAGCGAAGACGAAGTTGGCTATCTCATGCAGCTTTTCACGGACGTGTTGACCGACGAATTTCAAGAGCTCTCGGAAAACAAGGTGCGATTGCGCTTCATCGGGCACAAGTCTACGATGCCCGATGCCCTCAGGCAGAAAATGGAAGAGTCGGTAAAAAATACCGAGCACAACACCGGGCTCAATCTCCAGGTCGCCATCAACTACGGTTCGCGCCAGGAGATCACGGAGGCGGCTCGGCAGCTTGCCATAGAAGTGCGTGATGGCAGAGTCAAGCCGGAGGAGATCGACGAGAGTATGCTTTCTACCTTTCTATACACGCGCGACATACCTGACCCGGAGCTGTTGATCCGCACCGGAGGCGAAATGCGCCTTTCCAATTATCTTCTCTGGCAGTCCGCTTATACGGAGTTTTACGTGACACCGGCGCTCTGGCCGGAGTTCATGCCGCGCCACTTCGATGAAGCGATTCGCGAGTTCGCCCGTCGCGAGAGAAGATGGGGCGGGGATTAGAAAGGGCAGCTTATATCTTGTCGATCGTCTTTTCAATCCATGGATCAGTGGAAGTATCAAGCATCATCTCAATTGCAGCGTTGTACATTCGGCTGAAGTCGAACGGAGCGTGCTGCGCGACGAGACTGTGTGCTATAAAGTCTACCGGTTCATTTGCAATCAAAAAATGATCGTCTAGTCTTCCCAAAACTTCCTGCGTCATTGAGCCTCCTTTGAGGACAATTGCGTTTATTGAAAACGGGGCTGTCGGAATGTCTCAGACGGCCAGGCTGCTTCCTTCTTCCAGGCTCTCTTTGGTTCTTTTGAGCCGAAGAATTTGTTGCGCACCAGTGTTTATTGTGGGGTGGCGTTCGAGACCTTCTTACTTTCCTTCATCGGCAATACGAAACTAATATCGAATAGCGCACTGTTTGTTGCGCGAATCCGCAAAATTATTGCATTCCATTCAACGGCATAATGGGTGGTTGATAGGGAACTGCTCCCTGCGGTGCCGGGGGATAGCTGTATATCGGCTGCCAGAACTGTGCCGGGGCGCTGATCTGAAAGGTCTGATCGATAGTAATCGGGATTGTCGTACCGGCTGGGATCTTAACCTCGGATCCCTTTCGCACTCCGGCTCCGACCAGTCCGACTCCGCCACCAATGGCGGTGCCGAATACGGCTCCCATCCCGGTCGCTTTTCCTACTCGACCGCGTGAGGTGGCGCCGACAATGGCACCGAGAGCGGTGCCCAGCGCAGCGCCAGAGCCCGCTCCGACTGCTGTAGTAACAGCGCCTTTGCCTAGTCGACCAGCCATCGTACCACCGGTCAATCTGATCTGGTTGGTGTCTATCGAGGCGGAAAGTGGGATTCGTCTTCCGTCAGGAGTAAGGCACTGGGAAAATTTGATCTCGACTTTACCGTTGGCTCCGAATTTAAAGCGTGCCGCCGAGACTACGTTGGTGACATTGCCTATTAGCGTCGTGCCCGCCGGCAATGCACCGACCGGCGTTGGCAAGGTCACTTCTACCGGTTCGCCGACCTGGGTGGAGCCCGAGTCGATTGAGTTCTTCAACGAGCCACTGATGGCGGTGCCTGCGGCGATTGTCGATACTGCGCCTTGCAGCATTGGACCTCCGCCCGGGTAGCCGAACTGACCGCTCCCAGCCGCAAGAGGATAGCCCCCTGGTGGCGGATAGCCATTCGGTGGAGAATAGCCATTCGGCTGAGCGTAGGCAGGCGGTGGTCCGCCCTGATATCCAGGAGGTCCACCTCCATATGGCGGCTGTCCGTACGCTTGTTGTTGAACCTGACCCTGATATGCCGGATATGGCGTGGATGCTGTCATTGCGCCGCCCTGTTGAGTGGCGTCGGCTTTTCGCGCAGCGGAGGCCGCCTG
>CAZISK010000100.1:0-13598 GCA_964541355.1 uncultured Candidatus Obscuribacterales bacterium | reverse complement strand
GCATTAGGAAAAGTCAGCGACAAAGATGCATCGATAGCTTTCGCTCACATTATCGCTTATCTCGCCGGTCAGCGCAGCCATAACATTTTCAACGAGATTCCCAACTTGCGGACTACAAGCTGGCTTCTGAATCAGTCAGGGGAAGTGATGATGCCTGTCAACATGTATCTGAGAACCTATGAAGTTGAATCGCTCATCGGTCCATTTTTATCGCGCTATCTCGACCAGCAACAACAGGAGATCCTGGGTCCCTCACTATGCAAGGAGCTGAATTTTCGACAGGTCGAACAAGTTCTCGCCGACGACGTTATGAACCACCTTAAGTATCGCGCCGAAAGAAATGAGATCGTATCAGCCCGAACATATGCCTGGTTGGATCATGCCGTTTCCGCCGGTTCGCTTTCCAAAACCGAGATAGAACGATTTTTCGGCGATTCGCCCTGGATACTCACCGATGATGGCGACTACCAGACACATCATAAGATCCTGGGATCACGTGAATTCCATTTGTTTGGAAATCTTCGAGGCTATTGGGCAAGAGGCTGGAAGGAGTACCCAAGCTTGTGCCGCGCTCTCGGCATAGCATCAGAGCCTACCGCCAAAATCGTAAAGGCATTCATCGAAGAGATCGGATCGGAGGTTCAGGAGAAGGGCGCTCAGCCTCTACTTCAGCGCGAGCACGCTCTGCCCTTGATGTTGGTTAACTGCTTTGCAATTTTGAGCAGGCGCCAAATGACCATTAGTAATTCACTGCCAGTAATACCAGCCAGTTTCAAGGGAGCCAACGATCTGGTGCCGGCCACGGCGCCCGGCCTCTACTGGAGCGATACACCTACGCTCGAAGTGCTGTTCCAGAATGTGGGAAAACTGTATCTGGCAAAACGGGCATCGGGAGAGTATGCCGACGATGTCGACCAATTCTACAGCTCGATGGGGATTCGCAGGCTGCGCGATACTTACAAAGTCGTCGCCGCGAAGAAGGAAGGGGACGATCGCTCTCAGGACAAAGCCCAAGACATCCTCTCCTTGCGAGGAGTTCTCAGGGCACTACTGGCGGTGATACCCCGAATCGAGGTAGAGCGCGAGTTGGCACCGGACACTACATGGGTCTATTCGAAGCAACTGAGATCGCTTTCAGCCTCAGGATCGATTCGAGCAATTGAGCATTTGAAAGTTAGATATGTTCTGCCCGGAGTCGGTGAGACGGAGGTCGATCGACCGGCGGTTTACAATGCCGAGCGAGGAGAGCTCTTGATCGATACGTCCGTCGTGGCCGATCCGGAATTGACTGGTCTGGCAGAAGGCTTGCTTCCAGCCATTATCGAGGGTCCGTCAGCCGAGGCATTCGTCGATCTATTTGAAATCCTCCTCTCTAGAAAGTCGGCTGAGGACATGAGCGCGTATTTAAACAGACGACATTTCGCCGAAGCCCATCTTACCCTTGGTACAGCAGATCAAATCTGTCAACGCATAGGAGAGTTGTTGGATTACGGCTTGACTCAAAAACTTGCCAGAAGGCACCCAGAGCTTTCGAAACAGGACCTGAACAGCTGGCGAGCTCCTGAAATCCTTAAGCGAATCGAAGGTCTGGCGACTAAGAATCTAGACTTAACCGCCGAGGGCACCGTGCCCATTCTGCTGGAAGCGCTTGGAGTGAGCAGGGAGAATGCGGAACTAAATGCCCTGATTAAGAAGCTCCTTGTCGCCCCTTCGGTTAGCGCCTGTTCTGAGCTCTTAGTTGAAGCT
Source organism: uncultured Candidatus Obscuribacterales bacterium (assembly GCA_964541355.1). Lineage (GTDB taxonomy): Bacteria > Cyanobacteriota > Vampirovibrionia > Obscuribacterales > Obscuribacteraceae > JADYXR01. The sequence goes on along the minus strand of CAZISK010000100.1, from coordinate 11,852 downwards.
AAGACGAAAGAACCAATCAATACTGATGACATCAAGGACTCTTTCAATAAAGTAAAGCCTGCGCCTGAAAAGCCGACAACCAACGTTGTCGAACTGCGTCCTAATCACAGCGAGAAGAAAACGGAGAGCCCCAAGAAAGGATTCTTTGATTTTCTGTTCGGACGATCGTCGACGCAGGATAACTCAAATTCTCTTGCCAGAATATCTGAGAACCGACAGAAAAATGAAGCCAAGCCGAGCACTGATTCAGTCCCGAAAGAGCCGCTACCAGACTGGCTTTTAGGCAACTATTTCGCGCCGTCCAAAGTGATACCATCACAAATCTGGTACAGCCAAGAAAACCTCGCAAACGTGAGTGCCCTGAAAAAGAAAGCGCGCATTCACTTCTCGCCTGGAAGATTGCCCGCTCCGCATCTGTACGCTGTCCAGCAGGTCGGTATCAATTTCAATCCTGTCCTGCAAAACTGGACCTTCGGAAGGTCTGCCGGTGCCCTTTTTCAAACGCAAGGAAAGCCTTCAGGACGAATCGTCTCCTTCTCCGGAAGCTTTTTTGCAGGTAAGAGTAGACTGCCGATACCGCTTTACAGCCATCTCTCCGGTTCAGTAACCGTCGGCGATGGCATACTCAACGGCGTCAGCTTTGATGAGTTCGGGCCCATTGTCTATCTGGCAGGCTCCGGCACAATTTCCGTGCACTATGAGGTAGAGATTCAGGAGGTGCCAACCCTTACCATAGGCAATTCCCCGAGACCCGCGCTGGACAAAGCTCTAGTTACGCCGACCGTGAAGCTGGCACAACTACCGGATTCGCTGGTCGAGTGGATCAATATGACTATGGAGACCCAGGTCTCAGACTGGAAAAAAGCCCTCGCAGCTCAGGAGTTTGTCCGAAGTCATTACCATTACGATGGTGCATTCACAGAGCTGCCAGTGGTTAAGGCAAGACGAGCCAGTTTACCTTTCCTTTCCGGCAATCTCCATCTCGAGATCCTGCACGCTTCAGGCGATGATCGAGTGCTCGGAAGAGGAGTGTGTTATGAGCTCAACGTTTTGCTCGTCGAGATTCTTCGCCATATGAAGATACCCTCCTGCATCGCACTCGGCTGGGTGCTCGACGAAGGAGTAATCGATCTGCCCGATCATCTCTTCGCACTTGCGATAGTCACCTGTTCCGATGGAGGATGCATCATGCCGCTCGATGCAGCCGCCACCGATCGCGGTCCGATACACACAGTTCCTCGCAGATACTTTCCATCAGCACCACTGGCTCTTCAAAACCGTCCATCCATTCCGCAAGTAAAAGGAGCATGGAACATAACGCCGAGAAATCCCAGCACCACTCGCAACTCTTCCACCGAATCGCGACTATCCAGTGAAGCAGAAGTAGACAGAATGGAAGACGATTCCTCAAGACAGCAAAGTTTTTGGGATTCTCCTGAAGAGCAAAACAAGAAGAAGCCGCAGGAGCAGAAACGCCAAATCAGCGCCATCGACAGATTCTTAGGGAAGAAAGACGACTCGGAAAACCCAGGCAACTTGCCGCATCAAGCCACCAACAGCGCAGCGCAAGCGCGTCTGGCAGAAGAGACCCGTTTGCGAATGAAACTGGAAACGATGCTCGAACAAGAGAAGAAGCTCAGGCATCGAGCGGAGACACGCTTTGGCGAAGAGCGCAGACTTAGGAAAGTTGCCGAGGAACAATTGAGCGAAGTCAAGCCATTCTCGCCCACTGAAAAGGCGGAAAAACCTGAACCTGACGAGCAGGCAGACTTCATTATCAACGAACCCAAACGACAGGCTGAAGAGTTTCGCTTGCTGAATATTGCTTATCGCCGCGTCACCGCCAGCCTGGGTCTTGATCAAGAAGGAACACCGATGGGCAGTGAAATGCTGCGCCGCAAGCTAATCAATTTACTCGGCAATGAAAAAACGCTCAATTGTTACATCGGACTGATGCGGGGTAAGCGAAACATGGTTACTATCTTGACGGATGAGCTACAGACATTGGAAGATCTGCGCTTGATCAAAATAGAAGCAGTGCCGTCGGTAATGATTCATCTCGATGAGGATGAGGAATGAGGCATTATGTCGGTCATGCTCGATGCCGGTGCTCAGTAAGTTTCGAGCATTTCCACTTCGCTTATCTTGCCTAAGAGGAGACTCGAAGAAGCTAATCAGGGTAGCAAAATGACAAACTACAGATACAGCCATTACACTCATGCCGTAGTTCGACCACCGGCGGACAATTTCTTAGACGGGGTTACCGAAGCGAACATGGGACCGCCCGACTTCGAGCTCGCCCTCGAACAGCACGCCGACTACTGTTCAGCCCTCAAAAAATGCGGGCTGGAACTTATCGTTCTACCTGCAGACCATTCTTTTCCCGATTCATGCTTTGTCGAGGATACGGCTATAGTGATCGACTCTTCCGTCGTCATTGCCAGACCCGGACACGCCACACGTAGAGGCGAAGCGCAGTCGGTCAGAGAGACTTTGAGCAAATACAAAACAATCATCGACATCGAGGAACCAGGCACCGTAGATGGTGGCGACATAATGCGCGTCGAAGACCACTTCTTCATAGGTCTATCAAAACGGACTAATCAGAGTGGCGCCGATCAACTTGCCGAAGCCATTGTCAAATGCGGTAAAACGGCTTCCACTCTGCCCGTAGAAAAATTCATCCATCTCAAGACATTCATCACGACCATTAACTCTGAGACCATCATTGGTTTAGTTAATCACATACCAAAAGAGCTTCAGCATGTAAAAAATCAGATTCTGGTGCCGGAAGAAGAACACTGGGCCGCAAATTGCCTGAGCGCCAACGGCAACGTAATCTTGCCGGCCAACTGTCCCACCGCTGAGAGTGCGGTACGAAAACTCGGACTTCTAGTGGCCACCGTTGAAGTGTCGGAATTTCAAAAAATGGACGGTAGGCTGACTTGCCTTTCCATCCTCTTTTAGCCAATCACAACGACTGATTGGAACATTCACGTGAACAGCTGTGAGCGAATGTGCCAGCAATCATCGGCAGGCTCCGGAGGTTGACGCGGATTGCCTGTGCTGAGACACGGGTTTCGTTCTCGCTGATGATGGCGCTGCTACCATCCACTGAACTTTGACTGATTTATCCGAGCCGTTCTGCGGTTCTCCGTCAAGTAGAAGGCAGGCTCGACATGGTGTCTGCATATTGAAAATCGAACGTCAACGTAACGAAAACAAGTAACTAAGCTCCAAATTCGATTTATGACTGAGAGCACGATCGAGCCTTTTTATTGCAACCTTCAGCTCGCCTGTGTCCTGACCTGAGGCGGACGACTCCTCCTCCTTCGCAATCAGGCTTCGTCTTACCGCAATCAGGTGCTCAGCTTCCGATTCGCAGGAGCTGGGCGACGGATCGTGTCGTGCACAATGCTTATACTTGGTGCAATATTCTTTGGCGACCGACCTGATGCGCGAGTCTCGGTCAATAACCGCGGATCCATCGAGCCAAAAGCAGCCTACCCCAAGCATTACCCCGATCATGACAAGTCCAACTTTATACATCGGCTCACCTCGTGCCTTTCAAGACTATTTTCGTCGATTCCCAGACGCTGTCAAGAAGAATTAATGCCCGTGGGTATAACGTTGAGAGACCTCCCGGTTGATCCATGATGCGCAATCCGATTCGACCACTCATTGAGTGGATCTTCTTCAAAATATGGCCCAAATCGTATTCATCGGTTGATTGCATCAACTTTGAAGATTTTAGATCCAAGCTGTCCTCTCTTGTAGATGACGAGTCAGAACTCAAGAAAACAAGGTTCAAGAGCCTGGGCAGTTTTTTCAGATGGTGGGGAGTTACTGGCCGCGCCTACCGAGGCACCATCACTGACAAAACCTTCACGTTTTACGATAGGCGATCGATCAATCCAGACGGCTCGCAAATAGAGGGAATTTACAACGATGACGAAAACGGAAAGGTGAACCTGACCGTTCGAGCAAAAAAATCGACGATCGACAACTTCGCTCTTGTTTTCTACGTTTACGCAGGCATCACCTTGCTTGCGACTATCCCTGCCGTTTTGACACTGCAGATCTCCGCGTTGGTTTTACCCGCCTTTTTTGCACTTCTCGGAACCATCTACCTCTGTGGCATGTACACATTAGGCTGGATGCTCGATTCACGAGCGAGACAACAACTTCTGAATCTGGTGACCGGTCTGTGCGCGGGCAAAGAAATTGGTGCACTCACAAAGAAGAAATTTCAGCTAGACTTCGTATTCACACTTATCCCGGTAGCCTTGATAGGACTCTGGTGCGCTTCCGGTTTTCACACCGAGGTCCCGTTTCCAATGACCATGGATCCTCTGGTGATAAACGGTTGGGTCTTCGAAAAATTTTTCATACCAAGGAATTACTTTGAGACCGTCAATGTGCCGCAAGGTACAAAGGTGACGATGGATGGGAAACACCAGATTGAGCTGATAGTTCGAAAAAGTGTCTCATACGCCGGGCATCCCTTATCTTTCATGTCGCTCGGCACTGAATCGCCCAAACTCGGATGCGCGGTGCGGGCGGAAGGTAAGATTTTGCGAGTCACCACATACGGTGGCTGGAATTCGTTTGAAGGTGGGGTTGAGTCAAGGATAGTGCATGTCAAATTGCCGCCTGGAATGAAGGTCTCTTACGACATGGACAATCGTCCTTCAACCGGAGTGAACTTCAAGATCCTGATGCGTCGCCTGAAGGACAAAGCCGGTGAATCAAGCGCCGTTCCGGAAGGCTGGCAAAAGCTCGAACCTGTGCCCTTCTGGTATATGGAGCTGTTTTGAGCGCCCGTTTCCTGGACGGTGTTGACGGAGCTATTTCGTTGTCTCAACTTGAACGCTGTGGTCACGCTCGATGCCGGCGAGACGCCGGCGCTCCCAGTGGTGCGTCGCTCTCTGAGCGGTTCTTCATCATCGAGCTTTCTCTTCTTCGAATTTCCTCTTCCGACGAGCAATGTCCACGAACGAGATTCCTCATCGCTGCGTCCCTACGAGGGCGCATGGCGTCACCCTCTTAGGGCCGTAGCGGCGACGCATGGCGTCACCCCTCTTACAATGGGAGACGCCATGCGTCGCCCTATTAGGTTCATCTTCTGCCACTGAGCATGATCTATCTTAATTGTTAGTTATCGGGGACGGGTGGGGCTTCGGAGCCTTCGCGATACCACCATCTCGGCCCTGCGGGGGGAATAATCATCGCCGATCCGTCACGCAAAACCGCGCGAACGTTGCCTGTTCGTTGGTCCAGTGAGATGCGCACACCTGTCTCCATCGGCATTCCTTCGTTTTTGTTCTGGCTGATGTTGTAGGTGCCGTCACCCTGACGCACTATATTCCAGCCACCGGCTCTTTCATAGCCGATCGAATCGACCTGGTTTTGCGTGCTTGGGAAGGTACCGTCACGATAACTGATGGATATGTTATCGCGGATCTCCCTGAGCCTTCCCACACCATCTCTGCCGGTGTTTCCATTAAAGGTCACGTTTTCCGATCCGGAGATGGATCGATAGATGTTAAGCAAGCGTCGAGCGACTTCCACGCTGCGAGGATTTCTCAGCTCTGCTTCGAATAAGGGAAGTGCGGTTCTATCTAACCCGCGCAGGGCCGCGTCCGCTTGTTCTCGATCGCTAAAGATTTCCGAATCGAGCTCAGACAATAGGTTACCGACCCTGGCTTGAAGATTTGGTCGATCGTTGTTCTGCTGTTCGTTACAAATACTCAAAAGACACAAAGGATTTGAGTCGTTCGCAAAGCTAACTGGTGCCGGATGCTCGAATTGATTATAGTAGTCATAACTCATGGTGCAAATTCCTTCTGGTGCCGTTTTTCTTGTGTAGTTATCAATTTATTCCGTGAGCAGGGTCTGTTTCGATCACGGCTATCATAAGCTGGTGTACTGTTTTCGAAAGACCTCCTCTTCGATCGTTTCTCTCTGAAGATGAGGAAACTCTTGTTAGAACCTCTTCTCTATCCAGGTTCTTCTTCAGCACAGACAGTCGAACTCATGGTGCGAATTCGATTAGGTGCCGGTGTGGTACCATTATCGGTGCCACACCGGCATCATCTCAATGGGTCACAACGCACTCCAGGAGTCGCGATTACGCATACTTTGAGTGAAGACACACAGTAGTGATTATGCTTTCGTGCTCAAACACAAAATTATTTGCCCTCTCGAGACAGGCTATTCATGCGCATTCTCATGACTGCTCACAAATAGAACATATCCCGGTCAAGATTTGGTCAGTTTTATCTTACGCAATTTTCTAATTTTCCGATTGCAAAAGCACGTTTCATGAGCCATATAATCAAGGCTAAAGAAACAACAGGTTGTCATTATCAAAGTAACGAGCAAGTGTTGATTACTATCCACAATCAACACTTGCTCAGCGGAGTCAACCTATGGTTACACTGCTTACAGCAGGTTCCTTATATTTGCTATTGTCGCCGGAATTTACAGGTGGGGCGTCAAAAATATCAGCTGCTCTCAATTCGAGAGCCACAGCCTCTTTCTCGAGATTCATTTTCCTGAGCAGCTGTCCGTAGCAGCGCAGAATCATTCCGAATACTCTGTGCTCCTGCCCGAGGCAGTGAGTGCATCGATTAATCGCTCTCAGGAACATATGTTCGGACTCCATGAGCCGCTCGGTGTCCATCAGAAGTCGAGCCAAATCCAGGGCGCTTAGAACATTCTCGGCACACGAGATGTTCTTTACCCGATCATCTATATTCAATATAAGTCGATAGATTCGCTCGGCAGGCGCAAAGTCACCTCGGTCGTACCAGCATCGCGCTAAAGCATACAGACCCGGAATTAAGTGCTCCGCACTCGGTTTTGTTGGGGACAGCTCATGCCAGTCGTTTTCATTGGTCTCCATGTCTATTCCCTCACGTAGAGATTGCCTTAACTCCATTGTGGCTAGTCCGAACAAAGTTGTTTTATAAGTTTGACCATAATGTGTATAGGGTTTCCATACGTCTTTCGCTCCCCGGACCTGTCAATCCTCCTCAAATGACCTAAATGTTTGTTCAGACTGAAGCACAGCACCTGCAAGAATGGCAAAATTGCTGAGCAAACAGTGTGCAGACCTTTATATAGGATCCTGGCAGCTATCGTCGGAGTGAAGTGATGGTTATTGAGATTCCTCGTTCAATACTGATTCGCGAACCCTGGACCACGATGTCGGTGGGCGGATCTACGAGTACGCGTCCATTAGTCGCGACGCTGACGGATGAATCTGGTCAGAGCAACGACTTGAAGAACCGTTTGGACGCTGCACCGACAGGAACCAATACTTTCCGCGTCGTGGACGGAATGGGACCTTGCTACGAATTTAACGGGACAGCCCTGATGAAGAACGACCTCCTCACCGTTCATGTCGTGGGCGATCTTAAGTTCCTTCGCTAGTTCAGTTCGCGTCACTATAATGGATGTCGGCGGCTTCAAGCACGCGGTTCTACGAAGACATCCGATTTGCGTCGCCAGACCGTAAACTGCGGCACTACGAGTTGGTACTTCCTGCGGTGCTCACGAAACGCTACCGTCGTGTCGAATTCGTCGAGCAGATCGAACTCCGTCGATAGCACGTTGTTTAGCAAAATGTGCGCCCGAAGCATAACTTCGGTATAGAAAGACTGTTGAAACTTGACCGAAAGGCTCGCCCACCGTCAAATCAAAATTTTCAATTCATCAGCTCAAATCTGCGAATGGCTAACTCGCTGCTCATCAGCATTTGCCTTGCCCTTTTGTCCGCACAGGTGTTGCGGAAAACTGATCAGCGCTTCGACATATTCAGACTCGGCTGTCGTCCATATGTCACCATGGGCGGTGCCCGACAGAAGCAAGAAGCGCTTGACTCCACCGGCAACCTGATACATATCGTGTGAATGCTTCACCGGTATGACGCGGTCGAGTTGCCCGTGTATGAGAAGCAAGGGCACATCCGATTTCTCGAGAATAGATAGACTATCCAGAGGCGGCGAGGGAAACAAACCAGCCGGGTAAATCCGCAAGAAAGGGAAATGCTCGAAAGCAATTCTTCTCAAGGATGAAAACCCGGATTGCAAAATCAAACCGGAACACTTGCGCACCGTCGACAGGTGGCTGGCCACAGCGGCACCCAACGACTCACCGTAAAGAATTATTTGCTCTGGTTCTACGCCGCGTTGATTGAGAAGGTAGTCGTAAGCGGCAAGTCCGTCGCTGCAAATACCATCAATTGTTGGAAGACCGCTGCTCCGCCCGAAGCCCTGATAATCGTAGACAAATACTGAGTATCCCGCCTTCAGCATCAAGCGCGATATGTGATGGCGAATGGTCAGGTTGCCGGAGTTACCATGACTAAACAAAATGACGTAGTCGCTGCCAGGTTTTTCGAAATACCAGCCGTTGAGCCTCTGGTTGTTTTCTCCAGTGAAAAAAACATCTTCTCCCTGGATGCCTTCAAGACACGGTATGCCTTCCCAATCCCGTGGAAATCTCGATGGAAAGAACAACATCCGTCTGTACAATCCATTGTTGAATCTCGGCGCCAGGGCTAAATATAAGACTGAAGCCAGTGCGCCGGTCAATATCTCAATTGGCACGAAAGCATCTCCGTGGTCACCTTAGCGACTGAAGTCGCTATTAGTAGTTTAGCCCCAAATTAGCTTCTCGGCAAAATGATTTTATTCGCGATCAGGCAACTCGGCGTCTGAGCTCTCGGACGAGATCCTCTTGCCCTAACACATATCCCCGTCGAGCCTGGTCGTCGGCATAATTGGCAATTGAACCAGCCAACTCCATAACCATCGAGGTGGGTGCGAACTCGGTAATCATATTTAAGAGTTGCTCGACCCTTTGCCAATCTTCGGTCACGAGCGGCAGCGACTGATCTAGGCGTTCCATGACATATCGCTGGTCAACCGATCTGCCCGAAGGCCCAATGCGCTTTTCGGTGGCGGTGTTAGTCTCTTTAGCAGATTTCTTTTTCATTTCATCCCCTAACCGAACGGTACGTTAGACACCTTCCGTTCGTTCCATTCACTTTCTCAACCACTCACAATTGAGAATTAGGCAGCGTCTACCGATTAAAAAGACGCCATGTTTCTTATCTAGTTCCGCACCGGTTGCCAACATCCGAGTCTTGAAAGTCGCCTGAAATGGGGCTCTCGCCAAGATTACACGCAACTAATGTCCAATCCAATATACATCCGCCTCATACACCTTACAAACGGTCAATATTCCGGTGTCATCAGGTTTTTGTTGATATAATCAGGTGCGGAGAAGGACAGGTGAGCGCCTAGACGAAGCGCAGCGATCTACCTTCCCATGGCTTCAGGTTACCAATCGGCATCGTGTTTATTCACTCATATCGCTGGCGCTGTCGAAGGATCTGACGGGGCTCGCTGATACAAGCACGCGTTGTCATTAGCCGAAGCCATCTTGCGACACGCGTCCTTTAAAAATAGAAGGATTCTCAGATGACTACATCTCCTACCGTGAAAAACGCGGCACACTCCGGGCGAACAGCTAGAACCGACAACTGGTGGGCCAATCCACTCATGGTGGCACTTGGTTTTCTGGCATTCATTGTCTACGCTACCTTTCGCGCATTTGAAAACAACTACTACGAAGTCAATCAGTTCCTCTCTCCGTTTTATTCGCCAAAACTGATCTTCGACTGGTGGCATTTTTCGCCGGCGCTCCTTATCCTCTGGATTCCGGCCGGATTTCGAGCGACCTGCTACTACTACCGGAAAGCCTATTACCGAGCCTACTTCATGACCCCTCCCGCTTGCGGCGTTGTCGGCACTCAAGGCTCCGGCTACTGCGGCGAAACAAAATTCCCATGGGTCCTGCAAAACTTGCATCGCTACTTCTTTTACGCAGCGGCGATTGTGATCTTAGTTCTCTGGTACGACGCGATCGTATCGTTCATGACTAAGGATGGACATTTCAGCGTCAGCCTCCTGAGCCTTGTCATGGTCCTCAACTGCGTGCTCCTATCCGGATACACGTTTGGATGCCACGCTTATCGCCACCTCTGCGGAGGCGCTCTCAACTGCTTCAGTTCGAACGAACAGTCCAAGACAAGATTCAAAGTGTGGCAGTTCGTCACCAAACTCAATGAGCACCACATGGGTTGGGCATGGGCGAGCCTGTTCTCCGTGGGACTTACAGACTTCTATGTCTCTCAAGTAGCCAGAGGCACGATGAATCCTATAACGTTTTTCTAAGTCGACAAACGCGCTTTGTAACCAGCGATAATGCAGGAAAAAGAAAATGGCTAATTACGAAACTCACGAACATGATGTCATAGTGGTAGGCGCCGGCGGCGCAGGGTTGCGAGCGGCAATCGAAGTCTCGGCACAGGGTCTATCGGTTGGTCTCGTTTGCAAATCACTGCTAGGCAAGGCTCATACCGTCATGGCAGAGGGTGGAATCGCAGCGGCTCTCGCCAACGTCGATCCACAAGATGGGTGGCAAACCCATTTTCGAGATACTATGCGCGGTGGCAAAATGCTTAACAACTGGCGCATGGCGCAATTACATGCTCAAGAAGCGCCCGACCGCGTCCGGGAGTTGGAGCGTTGGGGAGCTGTTTTCGACAGAACCAAAGACGGTCGAATCTTGCAGCGCGCATTCGGCGGACACAAATGGAAGCGACTCTGTCACGTCGGCGACAGAACCGGACTGGAAATGATCCGCACGCTTCAGGATCAAGGCGTTCACCAGGGCATCAGCGTTTATATGGAATGCACGATCTCAAAGCTGTTGAAGGACGGCGACAAGATATCCGGTGCCTTCGGCTATTTCCGAGAAGATGGGCGTTATGTTCTGTTTAAAACCAAAGCAGTCGTCCTCGCCACAGGCGGCGTCGGCAAAATTTATTCAGTCACATCAAACTCCTGGGAATACACATCAGACGGTCAGGGTCTAGCCTACGAGGCAGGCGCCGACCTGATCGACATGGAGTTCGTCCAATTCCACCCGACAGGCATGGTCTGGCCTCCTGGCGTCCGCGGTCTGCTGGTCACGGAAGGCGTACGCGGTGAAGGCGGTATCTTGCGCAACAGCAAAGGTGAGCGCTTCATGTTCAAATATCTTCCGGAAGCGACGAAGAACGACTACGCGGCCACTGAGGAAGAAGCGAAAGAGTGGGTAGAAGCGACAATCGAAGGAAAGAAATCCGAAGCTCGTCGTCCGCCGGAACTCTCCACTCGAGATAACGTAGCTCGAGCAATCTATATCGAGAACAAAGAAGGACGCGGGTCGCCGCACGGCGGCGTCTTCCTCGATATCAGCTATCAGGACTCGGAGCGCGTCAAGAAAAAGCTTCCTTCAATGTACCACCAGTTCAAAGAGCTGGCTGATGTCGACATCACCGAAGGTCCGATGGAAGTCGGGCCGACCTGCCACTACATTATGGGTGGTATCAGGGTGGATGCGGACACCGCACAATCGAAAGTGCCCGGGCTGTTCGCCGCAGGCGAATGCGCAGGAGGAATGCACGGCTCCAACCGCCTCGGCGGCAACTCGCTGTCCGATCTGGTCGTCTTCGGACGTCGCGCCGGATTGGGGGCCTCTACCTATGCCAAGGGCATGACCAATCAACCTTCGATCAGTGAGTCCGAAATCGATGCCGCCGTCGAAGAGCTGGAAGCTCCCTTCAAGAGGTCCGGCAAAAATCCATACGATGTAGCGAAACATATGAACACCATAATGGATGCATATGTAGGAATTTTCCGAGAGAAGAAAGACATGGAGATAGGCGTCGCGAAGCTGGAAGAGCTGAAGAAAGACGTTGCCAGTGTCGCCATTCAAGGAGGCAAAGCTTACAA
>CAZISK010000099.1:0-13606 GCA_964541355.1 uncultured Candidatus Obscuribacterales bacterium | reverse complement strand
CCCGCGATCACATCGAGCATTGCAACAAGCTCTACGAGGAGAGACGCGACCTTGCCGTTCAACGATTCCAAGAGCTGGGATGGAACGTGAAGCCAGTGAAGGCGACCTTCTACATGTGGGTGCCGACGCCGGAAGGAATGGGCTCGCAAGAGTTCAGTAACTACATGCTCAACACAGCAGGCATCGTCGTACCTCCTGGCGACGCATACGGTCCTGGTGGCGAAGGATTCTTCAGAATTTCGCTCTGCGTCGACAAGGACCGCTTGAGAGAAGCGTTCGATCGGATGGTCAAACATTCGATCAATTACGAGATGCGAAAAGCGAAAGTCTAAAGATCGGCGATTTCAAGACAATTTGGCGCTATGAATCTGGAGGTTTCTGGGCATAAAATGGCATACGCATAAGGACGCCCATTTCAATGCTACAAAACCAGCATGATCAAGCACAGTCCACAGCCTTTTTGCCTGGCTGTCCCTCAATCCAGATCGTGCACCATATGCTTTCCGAAGCGCTCGACTACCAGGAGCGCAGCATTGAAGTAGCTTGGAAATCCGAAGATCAGCAGAAGGTTTTTACGCTCAGCATCAAGGCTGATCCTATCGGTCGCGATCCAACCTGGCAACTTTATCAGACATCAGGCGGCGTGTTGCAGTGCTTGTGGCAGTATCCCAGCTGCGACACTTTGATCGTGCTTAACCGTGTGATGTCCTCATGTGGACAGGCGATCTCCCCGGTGCAACTGAGCAGCGTCACAACCCCAAGTAACGATACGACCAAGAACGAAGAGTTTTACTATACTCCTTCCAGCACCGCCGCCCAGCGCAAGACCGTGCCATTGCCGGCTATAAGCAGCACGAAAACAGCTCTTTCCAAGCCAAACACAGCGCTGGCGGGAGAGCTCTCTTTCATCCAGATTTCGGCGCTGTTGCAATCTATATTTCTCGCCAAGATGACAGGCAGATTGCAGCTCGACAGCAGCGAAGGCGCCGCAGAGATTTTTTTCGAAGATGGTCGACCGATTCATGCTACTACTCCAAGCACAAAAGGCGAGGAAAGCATTTTCGAGCTGATCGCCTGGCAGGACGGCAAGTTCTGGTTTCAACCACAGGTGATTACGAAGAAGCGCACAATCACCGAAAATCTAGATAGCCTGATTATTCATGGCGTACAGCTTCTGGACAAACTTACCCTCTTACGCAATTCAGGATTTAAACCAGACGGAATCTTGAAGAAGGCAAATGAGAGCTTATCGGAAGTAGATCTCACCACAATGCTCTCGCTTGGCGAACCGACCTACATCGATATCCAACGGCAACTCTATCTTGCCATCGATAATAAGATGCCATTTGATGAGATTCGCAAGTCGTTGCATCTAGAACGAACGCAATGGATACCGGCGCTCAGCCACCTCTTTCGCTGCAAACTAGTCACCATTGGTGGTACCATCGGCTCACGCAAGCGCTCGCTCGAGCCGAAGACGGTGGACGGAGCCGCCGTGCAAGCGGTTATGATGACTCTCCGCCGCGCCGACACCGGCATGTTCAACTATCCCGCTTTTCTATACTTCCTCGAGCAGGAGTATTTCAGAGGACACAGAGCGGGCACGCCGGTCTCGGTGATCATATTCGAGATGCGGGTAAAAACAGGCATCAAGGAGGTTATTCGCGAGCCTCTACCCGCCAACGCACTGAATGAGGCCGTCTTGCGAATAATGCAAGAGAAGCGTCATAACGATATGCTCGCGCACTATGAATCATTCGATTATGCTCTATTATGTCCCGACACAAAAGCAGAAGGCGCCGTCACCTTCGCTCAAAGACTTGTAAAATCGCTAACCAGAGAGCCATTGAGCACCACGGTTAATGCCGGCAATCTCTCTCTAAGCTTCGGCATCGCCTGCGTACCTGAAGATTTTCTGGAGTTAGGTCTCATCCTGGCCGCCGCCGAGACGGCGCGGACCTACTCACTCGAGAATGACCAGCCGGTCGTCAACTTCCGGCTGATAGATTAGTAAAGAAGAACGGTCCGGCCCACGTGACCGTTCTTCATCAACCGATTTGCGGGATCATATCGGTTTTCAAAATTTTCCTACCAGCGTGTTATCGTCGTCTGTAAGTACTCGTCAACGGAGTTAGTTCAGAACACTTCCCACCACCATTCATTACCAGATGCATATACACTCTGGTAATTGTTTTTCGACAAGCAATTCGGTATTTTCTTTGCGTGACATCGGAATAATTTGTGGCAACCGACATAAAATCAAGGCTGAGCACCTGGAGATCATTTGTAATTGATTTTCGGCAAGATTTCGATCGGCGCTTCCAACCAACCGACGAATACGCATCTTTGTCTTTGCTAATTTGCGCCCTGCAAGTTGCAGTCGCGAAAGACGCGCTCCGCGACATGGAGAACGCGACAAGATCGCAACCAAATTGCCCAAGCGAAGATGACAGCTCGCTCCTGGCAACAAACGAAAAGCTGGGGATCCTTGTTGCCCGACAAACCGAACTGGCGATGCCCAGAGATCTCGAATCAAAACTGCGATTCGATATGCCTGGATGGCAACACGAATCAACAAGCATCTTAAGCAGGATTGAAGCGCTGGATCTGCAAACTATTCAACTGATCTTCGGATACACCTACCAATTTTGGAGACAAACAGATCGCAAGGCCGCTCAGAAAGAGATTCAAACCGCTAATAAGATAATCGATCGCGACAAGCTCATAGCCTTCACGCAGATCTATACGCCGGATTGGGTGATTGAGTTCATTCTCGCTAATACCATGCTGCCCCTCCTACCAGCGGACGTGAGCGTTCAATCGAGTTTATCGAAATGGAGAGTCCCCGCAACCGCTAGTGATACCACTCAAAAACCTCCTGTACGATTAGATAAAATCTCCATCTTCGATCCGGCCTGTGGAACCGGCAATTTTCTGGTGCTCGCCTTTGATGCGCTTCTCGAGCTTCAACTCAAAGCGGGACTGACCGTACAGAAGAGCGTTCTACAACTTTTCGAAAACCAGCTACATGGTTGCGATATCGACGATGTCGCGCTCTGCGTAGCAGTTGCAGCGCTGGTGGCACGCAGCCTCAAGACCGGTGTCAGAATAACCTCTCGACTCAATGGAATTGCGCTGGCGCAATCGAAGCAAGAGCCACTGCTCGGCTCCCTGTCTCGCCATTTTCCAGAATCACACCCGCTCAGCCGCCAGCACAACATCGTGGTCACCAATCCTCCATACATCGGAAGAAAGCTCATCAGCCGGGAGCTGAAGATCCTATTGAAAAAGAGCTTCGCATTCAGCCACTCTGATTTGAGTTCTGCATTTCTTGAAAGGATGTTATCGCTTTTAAAACCGGGCGGCAGAGCCGGATTGATTACCCAGGCTTCGGTCATGTTTTTGCCGAGCTATAGAGAGCTGAGGCAATTCATACTCGACCGCCATCGACTGATCGCCGCAGTAGATGCTGGTCCAGGCGTATTTCTTTTCCAGGGCGGGGAGAAGGTGAACAGTGCAATCCTCGTAATTGAGACACCGCAGTCTCCAGATCTAGCATCCGAACAAAACACGGACGGCAACGCCAATTTCCCGGCCAGTTTCTACAACATCAAGAATGGACAATCGAAGGACCTACTCTTGCTCGAGCAGCTTGCAGGCTCCTTCCAGCAGTTCCTGGTTGAACCTGAAACTCTCAGACGGTTTCACAACTGCGCCTTCAGTTATTCGATACCTCCCAAAGCGGCTACTTTGCTCGAATCCGAGGACAATCTTGCCATGTGCGCCGAGCTCAAACAGGGCTTAGCCACCACGGACAACGGGAGATTCGTGCGCTTCGTATGGCAGGTTGACCGTGAGGCTCTGGGAAAAATCTGGTTCCCCTATGCCAAAGGTGCTGGAAGTCAGCGCTATTTTAGCCCGATCCGCCATGTGGTCAACTGGCAAGACAATGGACTTTCAATCAAAGAATCGGTCGCCAACCGCTATCCGTACCTGAAAGGAAAGACGGAATGGGTGGTCAAGAACGAGGCTTACTACTTCAAGAAAGGGCTTTGCTTCTCTTTCGTCAACACAAGTGGAGTGGCTGTCCGCCAACTGCCGGAAGGATGCATCTTCGACGTCGGCGCTTCGGCGATTTTCAGCGACCAGATCGATTTTCTTCTGGCTTATCTCAACTCCTCATTGATTGTGGCCTTAGCAAACTCAATCAATCCCACCGTCAACTATCAGGTTGGAGACTTGAAACGATTGCCTGTACTGAAGCTACCAGATTCGGTCAGAGATTGGCTTGGCAGGCAGGCGCTCGATTGTCTAGAACTGTCACGTCAGTTGAGCGCGCTGAGGGATCCGAGTGCATGGTTCCACGATTATGCGATGGGACTTTGCGACGGTCCATCGCCTCACCCACTTTACAGAGCGGCAGACACGGCAAGCTCTCTGCCATCCACAATCGCCTTAATTCACAGGGAGATCGAGACCCTGAGCGGCTCGCTTCTGAAAAAAGAGTCTAAGATCAACGAGACAGTGCTGGAGGAGGTTGCTATCAACCAGCAATGGGACAGAGGCACATTTGCATCCGTCACTAGATGGATTGAAGAAAGCGATACTAAAAATGCCGTCTCCGCCAAAATTGACCAGGCGGTGCTCGACAATATCCTTACTTTCAAACTGCTGGAAGATCGGTTCAACAATATAATCCCCCAAGAAGAAGGACCTCTCAGAGTTTGGCTGGCGTCTATTGCCGGGGAAAACCTCAGCACCTACATTAACCGAACGCTACCACAGCGAATCGAAAAAACATTCTTCGGTTGTCCCCCTAAAGCCATTGCGGATGACGCATTTAAAAGGTATTGTGTCTTGATATAAGAACGCGCGGAATTAAGGTCTTCCTTAATCCAGAGTCTCCGATCCAGTATGACGTTGAAAAAGGTTTTGATTGTTGGCGTAATTGTAGTGGTGGTAGCTCTAGTAGCTACCAGAGCGGCGATTTGTCCAATCAACATCGGCAGCGAGGCGATTAGCCCGACCCTGAAGAAGGGCGACACGATTCTCGTCAATCGAGCGGCAAGGCTCATGCAACAACCGCTCAAGCACTTTGACGTGGTTGCCATAGCCCCGCCTTACATTGACGGCAATCCGTACACCCCGCCGGACACTATCGAAACAACGATCGCCGACTATACGGGACTGCCGGTCGGCTCGCCTACGATGATGGATGTTAGACGAGTGATTGCCCTTCCGGGTGAGACGGTAGTTGTTCGAAAGGACCTCGGCATTTTTATCGATGGCAAACTTTTGGACGAATCGTCATACCTGACCCACCAGCTTCAGTCCGACCTTTTCGTCCTTGATGACATTACGAAGCACTCACTCGATCTCGGAAGCGCTCAGCCATATCAAAATAGTGAGTCACCAATAGTAGTACCACAGAATTCATTGTTCGTACTTCCAGATAATCGTTTGGATTTTGTCGGCAGCGACATGTGGGGATTTATACCTCAGGATCGCGTCATCGGAAAGGTCGAGTTCAAAGTTAGCAACGGCGGCATAGCCGAATTGAAAACTCCAACTCTCCACTTCGCGACCGAAAAGGTGGCGATGAATGATGATGGCGTCAGAGCTCTCAACAAGGGCGAATTCACAAAGGCAATCCAACTTTTCAAATCCGCCCTTGCGATCGACAATAACTTCGAATTAGCCAGAGACAACTTGAGCATCGCCTACAACAACCATGCGATTCAATCTATAAAAACCCCGGAGCTTGCTCTCGACAGCCTTCACAAAGCGCTTTTTCTCGATCCGGACAATCAACTAACCAAGAAGAATCTTGCCGGCGTAATTGCCCGCATAGGTAAGAGTGCCACCAGATATGAAGACCGTATCGCCCTGGCGGACGAAGCTCTCAAGCGAGGCAAAGCCATAAGCGCGCTGGTCGAGTACCGCGAAGCCGTAAAACTCAACCCCAATCCCACTATTCTGGCCAGAGTATCGAGCCTGGAAGCGCAATGCAATTTCCCAGCCCATGCCATTCCGGAGGATCAAGTAAGACAAAAGACGCTCGCACAACGACCATCCCAGCCCAACGAGCGACCTGACGAGAAAGTCGCGACCAAGGTCTCACCTGGTAGTGCCGCCACACAGCCGCGTGGTCCCCAGGCCAGCGAAGCATTACCACTAGCGACTAACTCCAAGAAAGACGAGGGCGGAACGCACCAGAAAGAAATCAAGAAGGAAGTAGCACAGAAGCCCGCCGTAGGCGAACCGGAACCAAAAGAAAAGACAGACGGAAAGGCGATCGCGCAAAAGCCTCCGTCCAGCAACACACACACACTGGACTCGAAGAAGGCAGTCGACAAGACTCCAAGCAAAACGGCATCCAACCCAATCTCCATGGCTGGAGCGCTCGCGAGCCTGAAGGCCGATCTTGACGGAAAAAAGACAAAGGCGTCCGCTAAAGCGGCGCAGCAGGTAGAGGAAGAAAAGCAAAAGTCGTCATACGATCGACATAATGAAGGCGAACAAAAGGGCGAGGAGAATTTAGCTCTTTCGTCCAAGACCGAAGATGGTTCAACATCCAAAGTAGACAAATCAAAAGTCGCAAAGCAATCTTCGAAAGAGCATAACAAGAGCAGCCCTCCCATTGATGATTTAGAGAGAAAAGATCCTCTTCCACAGAAGATCGCCAGCATTACCGCAGAAGGCGCATCGGTGAAACACGGAAGTGCAACAAAATCGAAGTCCAAGGTGGACGATACCAGAGAAGAATCTGCAAAAGCGAAGGTCACAGCAGAAGCTGCTTCCAAACCAACTGAAAAAGCCAGTTACGACGACACTAAATCTGATACCAGGGAAGAACCTGCTAAAGCGAAGGTCACAATAGAGGCTGTTTCAAAGCTAACTGAAAAAGCCAGGTCCGACGCAAACAAGTCAGAACAGAAGCCATTCGAAGATTCGACGGGAAAAGCCCAACACAACGAGAAAGTAGCGAAAGTACGGCACGAGGTTATAGAGGATAAGTCTCTAAACAAAAAACCTCGCACAGATAAGCACTCCTCTTTACTGTCGCTCAAGTCGCTTAAGAGCGCAGAAGACGTTAGTGAGATTGCTAAAGATGGCGCTCATGCAAGGGCAATGGAGGAGGTCAAGGTGACTCCTTTGAAGCCCAATCCATTGAAACGAAAATCGGATGGATTCGATCTTGGCATGATGATGGAAAAGATGTTTTCTGGCATGACGACAAATAGCGGTGATGCTTCAACCGGCACATATCGTGGACCGCCGCTATTGAAAAAACAAAACGAGCAACAGCAACAAGGATTCTAGCTAATACTGCTCGCGAACCTTCTCATAGTCGCCCTTCACCCAGCTGTATCCAGGCGTAACATTGTGAGCAGCGATATAGTCCGCTTCGAAGCTTACCATCGGGCGCTGAGACTTGGCTGGGAAGGTCAATCCAGGATTGCCGCTCAGCCCTTCTATCACGGTGCGCAACTTTCTATCGAAGCGTCCGCTGCCGTCAGAGCTGATGATCGCCACCTGAATCTGCCGGTTGCGATTGACAGTGACTCTCACCGTAGCACGTCCGGGCTCATCGGCAATAGCGCTCCAGCGCTCGTAGATAATTTGTGATAGCTGTTTGTGCCATTTCTCCCAGGCCAGAGTCAGCTCTCGTGAACCACGTTCTGTTCCGAGATCAAACCCTCGGGGTAGATTAAAGTCCTCAGCCTTAACAGCGCCAAGTCGCATGGCATCTTGCCGAGCATTGCCGCTCATGCCGTTGAAAGATGAGGTATCGACAAGACCTGTCATCGGTTGAGCCGGTCGAGAAAGACGTGGCGGTGCCACAGGCGGTCCGCTGTCCGACAGGGGCTCGTTGACACCGGTCGACGGTCTGGACAATCTGGTCCCCTCGCCACTCTTGGTGATGGATCCTTCCAGAACCTTCGCTCCTGCCATTGGTGCGAATGCGACTAGAAGAATGATGATGAGATTAAAAGCAAAGAATCCGGTATTCGACATAGGTTTTCACCACTGTTGCCTAAATAGGCGACGCCACACACTTGTAAGACTGCCAGACCTGTAGGTGTGTTCCCTCTACCAACTACGGGCCGCTGAAGTAACCAAGCATCCCTCCGAGAAGCGCGCCTTTCATTGCGGTATTCTTGAGACCGCCCCTCGTGGTCGCGCCCCAGAGAGCTCCGGCAGCCGCACCGACTGCACCACCAGCCAGGGCACGCTTCATTCGAGTGCCTCCGAACGATGATGATGCGGTGATACCACCGCCGTCGTAGATACCTCGCGACATCGGAGCAGAAGAGCCAGAGAATGGAGTAATCTCACCAACGGGAGTTGGATCGTAGTGACTTTCACGAGCGGCGCTGGCCACTGTGCTGTTGAGGTCGTTGAGCGCATTTTTGTACAACGGGCTCTTGGGATCGATTGACATGGCACGATTGAAAGCGCCACGCGCCTTGTCAGCTTCGCCTTTGGCTCTGTATGCCTGACCGAGCGCATATTGCACATCAGGGTCGTTGGGCGCTTGATTGGCAACACGCTCAAGCTTCCTGGCCGCATCTGCGAATCGACCACTCTTGTAGTCACCTGAGGCATCGCTTACAAGCTGCTTCAGCGAGTCGTGTTGACGCGATTGGTCGGCCAACAGCCCTTGTCTCTGTTCATCGATCTTGTGTTTCTGCGCTTGAGCAACTTTGTTGCGAAGAGAATTGACGGTTTCCTTCAACTCTCTGTCGCTCGGATTGAGAGCCTGGGCTTTGGTGTAATGCTCCAGCGCTCTGTCCAGGTCTCCTTTACCTTCGTAAAGAACTCCAAGGTTGAAATAAGCATCAGCGTTGTTCTTATCAATCGCCAGAACTTTGCGGAATGTTTGTTCGGCAGCAGTGGTATTGCCGGAAGAGTACTGATCCATCGCCTGTTGCAACAGATCGGCGGAGGCCGACTTGGGCGGATCCGCATAAGTGGGTGCAACCGCATCCGGTGCCGGCTGGACTTCCTGACGATCTAGCTGACCAGCCAGTGGTGGCAGCAAATACGCGCTTCTGTCGATCTTCAATGCCTTTTCGACGGCATCGAGACGACTGTCAGTTTTTCCTTTTTTCACGTCGCCGAAGAGATTCGTCTCCAGCGCCCTCAATCTCGACTCATCTGATAAACCAGGCTTTTCACTGCCAAATACTTTCTTTTCGAAACTTTCGATACGAGACTTCTCAGCACTGTCGAAGTTGGCCACTGCAGCCGACGCCACTGCGACGTTCGAGAACATAAGGAAACTTGCTTGTGCCAGGCATAACGCGGCTCGTCCTATGTCTCTCTTCGCTCTCATCATGATCACCCCGACAAACAACGCCGAACTTGCTAGTGGCAGACTGTCGACGTTCACTCCACATGCAGAAAGAGACGCCGCGGCATCAAGTTTGTTCCAGGCCTTCTCAACCTTTCAACAAATTCCACGATCACAAGATTTGAGCTTGGAATAACAGACCGACTATACTTACACTCATGAAAACCATGTCACTGGTCGTATCAATACTGTTGTTAACAGCCCTCCTCACTCTACCGGGGGCGCAAGCGCAAAAAGCTGCTCAGACCGGCACACAACGAGGTCAGACAGAGATCAAAGCGCTTGATTGTTGGGGCGCTCCCACTGAAGTGGCTATAGTCAGGATCAAATTGCTTGGCACATATATAACCTATGTTAAACCGGGCGGCAGAGCAGAACGTAGCGGGCTTCGCCCGAAAGACGTCATCGTTAAGATCAACCATCGCAACACCACCAATCCCGCTGTTCTTAACTCAATCCTGGATATGTTTTCTAACACAGTAAAACGAATCGAATATTTTCGCCCAATCGGTAATCACAACGATCTCCAACAGGTTGTGATCAACGAAGGCCAAGGTTGGACCAATGTCGGTAAAGACCTTACCGGAACTTCTCGAGGCACCGGTGGTTCGCATCTCACCCAGGCGGAGATGGAGAGCTATATGATCAAGCTGATTAACGAAGATCGCGCCCAAAATAATGTTTCCGGATCGCTAAAGCCAAGTACCGGCCTTAGTCGCATGGCTCGCAGCTACGCGGACGATATGGCGAAACGCGATTTTCGTGGACACAAAGATCCAGAAGGTCGCGGTCCCCGGGAGCGCGCCAAGCTAGCAGGTCTCTCAATTGTTAGTATCGCTGAAAACTGCGCCTATCCCGGACCACAGCCCAACTCCTACGACATGGTCAAGACCGGTGAGGCCCAACTGATGGAGTCGGATGTACACCGCAAATCGATTCTCGAGTCCTCGGCGATGTGCGTAGGGGTTGGAATTGCATATAGCAAGAACGGAGGGCTGAAAGTTGTTCAAATCTTTTCGGACGAGGACGTGCCCTAGGCAAAGGCCTCTATCGTGAATATTCTTGCCATGCAGACCAGCGGTTCTGAGGCAAACCTTAACTAGGCGGGTATGAATATCGAAGAGTGAGGCTAATCAAGGTCCCTATGGTCGATTTCGTCCTGAGGCCTACTAGACAGAAGAAAATTTTGCGCGGACTGCTTTTTGCCGCGCCAATTTTTTTATTTCAGCCGTTGATGCAGTTGCTCCAGGGCGCGTTCATTCCAGACCTGCCATCCTTACCGTACCTGTTTCACTTCTGGGTAACGGGAGCGCCTTACATTTATTGTATGAGCCTCGTCGCCAGCTATTTCGAGCGCATCACAATAAAGAACGGTGTCCTGCAATTCGGCATCCTTGGTCTCAATAAGGTGAGCATCTTCGACATAGAAGAGGTATCTGGAGACGAAGGCGACATCTATAACGATTTCAGAGAAAGCATTCTCATTAAATTCAAGGACGAAGATAGAGATCGAGGACTGGTCTTACCTGTTCAAGACTACGATGAGCACGAATTGCGTGCATTTCTGTCTCAACTGAGGGAATCCAATCCGGACTGCAGTTACACGTATTCAGACGTCATCCCCTTCGAATCGCGCGGTCTGATTAGATTCCTTCTCAACGTTAATGATTCCAGCGCGATGACTATCAAACTGAGTAAGTCTCCGACGGAAGACGCCATTGTGGAGCTGGTTAAGAGTCACGAAAAAACATTCTGGATCGTATACCTGACTTTCTGGTGCCTGATCTTGTGCTCGCTCTCCTATTATCTTTACTCCATGGGCGCACAATGGGCACAAACGGTTCAAGGCACCGGTCCTTTGATGGCAAATTCAGAACGTACCAGAGAGCTGGCATCGCTTCTCTCAATCGCTGAAAGTAATCCCGCAACCGGCTTCTTCGACCTACAATTGCTCCGAATCTCATTTTTCGCGCAGTTAGCCACGGACTATCTATCAAACGCGAGCCTCACCACCGTATTGATCGGTCTCTGGATCACAGCCGGAGTCGTAGTTCCCTTAGGTTTCACCATATTGAGGCTTCTTTCACCCACCTATCTGTTTATTGACCAGAAAACAATAGGCATGGGCTCGACATTCTTACGCTGGAGCGACATAACAGCGGTAACGCTCAAAAAAGCTGGACCGATGGGCGATCCACTCGAAGGAGAGCTGGTCATTAACGCATTGACTGGCAGAATCAGCATCGAATTAACCAAGGTTCCTGATGTACAACGGCAACGAATTTTGAGGATGGTCGATCGATACGCCACATGTGCCAGCTTCGACGGTGAATTCATGCGGACTTCGCACGCCCTGTTCGATATTCAATTTACCGACTTGTGGCTGGACGAGCAGAGCTCCAGTCCACCCAAAGACGCGAAGTCAGATTTGCAGTCTCTGTCGAATGGAGCGTACGTAGTCGATTCCATGCTTGGTTACGGTGGACAAGGTGTCACCTATTTGGCGACGGACATGAAGTATGTTGACGAACCAAGACAGGTCGTCATCAAAGAGCTTGTACTTCCGAACTTCGCCGACGTTCGAATAATGCAGGACGCCATGAGTCGCTTCGAGCGCGGCGCGCGTCTTCTAAAAGATCTCGACGATCCCCAGGTAGTCAAACTGGTCGATCACTTTTTTGAGAATGGCAAAGCCTATTTGGTAATGGAATACGTAAAAGGTCAAACCATAAGAGACTTCATCGAAAAGAATGGCGCGCTCAATCTCGACGAAGTTAAGAAGATCGGAATGCGCCTTTGCGAAATACTCATGTACTTGCACGAAAGAGATGTACCGGTTATCCACTGTGACTTTGCGCCGGACAATTTGATTGTCACTGCGGATGGCAGTATTAAACTAATCGATTTCGACGTCGCACGTGTGGTCGACAGCAAAGCACACACTTTCATAGCCGGACGTCCTTCATACACCCCGCCTGAGCAGTTTCGAGGACATCCGACCAGGCAGAGTGACCTTTTTGCGTTGGGAGCTATATTGCATTTTCTTGCCCAGGGATCTGACCCTCCGCCCCTTTGCGCTGGTACCGCCAGTGATGACACAACCTGGTACTCCACGGCGTTGGAAGAGCTCATAATGCACTGCTGTCAGTTCGATGAGAGCAATCGACCGGAATCAGCCAGTATTGTCAGGGAGCGACTTGTCGCTATCGACTTCGAAGCAGGTCAACGAATAAGCGTAGCATCTAGGATGATGGAGCCGGGATAAGGATGACGGAAAAGGCAAGTGCCAAAACGGCAGTCGTTAACTACCAGAGCCCGACTGCAATGCACAGCAGGCAAATCGCGGTGATCGCAACAGCCTGCCTGATCGTTTTCTTTCCTCTGCCGATACTTTACCCTTACCTGGTCCCCGTCGTGAAGGGCTTACCAGTAGCAATCTTGTTGTTGGTCTCCCTCGGTTCGATACTGTTCTTTGTTTTCGCATACTACTCATATAGATTGAATCGTAATACCAGACTGATCCTGACCGACACCGGTATCGCACTGCCGGGCGCGACTGAGCAAACGCGACAAATTATTCCGTGGACCAGAGTTGAATTGATTGAGGTCACCACACTCAGTGACAACAATGATGGCAATATCGAGTTTACCCTCAAAGGTTGGACACCGATTCGACTGAAGCTGTCCTCTCTCGCCAATGAAGACCTGGACAAACTTGTCAGCGCATGCGAACTCTGGGCTGGAGGAGCAGCCAAAGGAGCATCGTTCAATCGACTTGTCGAACGGGTGACGCTGAAGCGTCGCGAGGCTGACGACTCATCTTTCACGGCTCTCTGGATGGAGGAGGCACAGCGAAGACTGTCGACTACTCCCTTTTCACCGTTAGAGCCTGGAAGCGTCCTGCAATCCGGCAGAGTAAAAGTCGTGCAGCCACTAACGGCTGGAGGCTGGTCCGCCATCTATCTATGCCAGTGGCAAGAACGAACCGCCGCTATCCTGAAAGAAGCGGTCGTGCCGCCGACAGCCAAAGAGGAGCTAAAGAGCAAAGCGTATGCGCATTTCGAAAGAGAATCCGTATTGCTTGCCGGTTTGGATCATCCTCAAATTGCCAAGGTCTTAGATTACTTCATAGAAAATGGCAGGCAATACATGGTTCTTCAAAGGATCAGCGGTGCCAACTTGCGCGCCTACATACGCGACAAAGGTGCAGTTTCGCAGAAACAAGCTCTCAAATGGATCAACGAATTA
>CAZISK010000098.1:0-13636 GCA_964541355.1 uncultured Candidatus Obscuribacterales bacterium | reverse complement strand
TTCACGTTGCAGCTTTGTAAAGGAATTCGGAAACTCAGAGTCACACTCTATATTTATCTGATACCCTTGCTATTTGCCGAGTGAAGCCGGATCTCATACGTTCATTCAAAGTTTTGAGTGGGCGTGGGCGGCAGATCTTGGTATTATGTCCAATTGATCGATAAGTACGCATAAAGTCGAGCGCCGTAATCTATGTCGGTTAGCGGTTTTTAAGATAGTCAGGAGATATCTGGTGCCAACCATCAACCAACTCATCCGTCGTGAGCGCAAAAAGGTCACATTCAAGACCAAGTCGCCTGCCCTCAAGTCCTGCCCACAGCGCAGAGGCGTCTGCACTCAGGTGAAGACGACCACACCAAAGAAGCCCAATTCGGCTTTGAGAAAGATTGCCAGGGTGCGGCTCACCAACGGCATTGAAATTACCGCTTACATCCCCGGCATTGGCCACAACTTGCAAGAGCACTCCGTTGTTCTCGTAAGAGGCGGACGGGTAAAGGATTTACCTGGTGTTCGTTATCACATCGTCAGAGGCGCTCTCGATACCGCCGGTGTCAAAGATCGCATGCAAGGACGCAGCAAGTACGGCGCCAAGCGCCCGAAAGCCGGTGCCGCTAAGGGCGCCGCTAAGAAGTAATTGATCAATTTATTATTTTAGGAAAACGAGTATGTCCAGAAGAAACCAAGCTACTAAGCGCCTTCCGCCTCCGGATCCTGTCTATGACAGTCAGCTCATCCAGCGTTTCATCAATCGCATGATGCAACGCGGCAAGAGAAGCACCGCTCAAAGACTGTTCTACACCGCCCTCACTATCATTGAGGACAAGACCAAACAGGAACCGCTTGAAATATTCAACAAAGCGGTCAAGAACGTAACCCCGTTAGTCGAAGTGAAAGCACGACGCGTCGGCGGTTCGACCTACCAGGTCCCGGTTGAAGTCAAGACATCGCGCGGCGTCGCTCTCGCCACCCAGTGGATCATCACCAATAGCCGCAAGCGCGGCGGTCGCTCTTTTGCAGAGAGACTCTCCGCCGAGCTCATCGATGCTTCCAATGGCAGCGGCGCCTCGGTTAAGAAGCGTGACGATACCCACAAAATGGCCGAAGCCAACAAAGCCTTCGCGCACTATCGCTACTAAGGCTTAGCCCAAACAATCTCTGTGAAGTTAAAAAACGAGCCTCGCGCTCGTTTTTGCTCGAACAACCGAAAGTTGTTTTTGCCTATCTATATAGATCAGGTAGCGAAGATACCCATATGCCAGGTACAAACTGGTCTAATGGGGACTATAACTGACGGATAACACCGGTTCGCAACAAATCGATGCATCCGTTTACAGAAAGAACGA
Source organism: uncultured Candidatus Obscuribacterales bacterium (assembly GCA_964541355.1). Taxonomy (GTDB): domain Bacteria; phylum Cyanobacteriota; class Vampirovibrionia; order Obscuribacterales; family Obscuribacteraceae; genus JADYXR01. The sequence continues at coordinate 12,293 of CAZISK010000098.1, read as the reverse complement.
TCGGAAAATCTCCGCTCCGGCACCGATTGCAATTGCGAGTCAATCCTCAAAGAAGCTCATAAATTGCGGATTTTCCGAATTCTCGCCAATTACAAAAAGCCTCCGTTTCATTGTGGAGAACGGCTTTTGAGAAAGGCAATTGTTAAGACGAGACCTGAAAACTCTACTAGTTTTCCTCGTGAATATTGAAATCCCATGTTATTTTCCAAGAGGTAAATTCGCACCTCTTCCGAAAACAATCGTTATTGAATTGATTTGATTCAATTGGAAACTCACTAAACTAAAGGCAGCAATCATGGCAATGGTTATGAATGAAAGGAAACCCCAGGTGACTAACAGATTGGATAATCTTCGCAATATGGGAATTGCAGCGCACATAGACGCTGGCAAGACCACATGCACTGAGAGAATCCTTTTTTATAGTGGTCTGATTCACCGCATGGGAGAAGTCCACGAGGGCACCAGTGTTACCGACTGGATGGAGCAGGAGCGCGAGCGCGGCATCACAATTACTGCCGCCGCTATCACGTCCGAATGGAAGGGTAAGCGCATCAACCTGATTGATACTCCCGGGCACGTCGACTTCACGGTGGAAGTGGAGCGCAGCATGCGCGTCCTCGACGGTGTCGTCATTGTCCTTTGCGCCGTAGCAGGCGTCCAGCCACAAACATTGACGGTCTGGAAGCAAGCCAACCGCTACTCGGTGCCGCGCCTGATTCTGGTCAACAAAATGGATCGCCAGGGTGCCGACTTCTTCCGCGTGCTCAAGCAGGTCAGGGAGAACCTCCCCGGTCAACACTCCACCTGGGCTAACGCGCATCCAATTCAGATGCCAATTGGCTCGGAAAACCAGTTCCTCGGTATTGTCGATCTGATCGATCGCAAAGCGATCTTCTATGAAGAAGATGATCCGCTCGGCCGCAATGTCACGGAAGGACCGATTCCCGGCGATCTCAGAGACGAAGCCGAAGAGTATAGAAAGCATCTCGAAGAAGCGATCGTCGAAACCAACGATGAATTGATGCACAAATACCTCGAAGGCCAAGAGATTACGAGCGCTGAGCTCAAGGCTGCCTTGAGACAAGCTGTGATCAACAATCAGATCATCCCCGTGCTGTGCGGATCTGCTTTCAAGAACAAGGGTGTACAGCCGTTGCTTGATGCAATCGTCGAGCTCCTGCCTTCGCCAAGCGAAGCAAAGCCGATCAAAGGCGTTTTGCCGAACGGTGACGAAGCCGAGAGACCGAGCGACGAAGACGCTCCGTTCGCCGGACTGGCATTCAAGGTCATGAACGATCCTTTCGTCGGCAGACTGACATTCGTGCGCGTTTATAGCGGCAAGATTTCAGCCGGCTCATATGTTCTCAACAGCACCAAAGGCAAACGCGAACGGGTCAGCCGCCTGATCCAACTGCAAGCCGACCAGCGCACCGATATTCAGGAAGCATATGCCGGAGACATCGTCGCTATCGTCGGATTGAAAGACACCACCACCGGTGACACGCTCTGTGACGACTCCAAACCGATAATTCTGGAATCGATGAACTTTCCGGATCCGGTAATCTCGGTCGCCATCGAGCCCAAGACCAAAGCGGACAACGATAAGCTCGGTGGAGCGCTCGGTCGTCTGGTCGAAGAAGATCCGACATTCAAAGTCAGAGTCGATCACGAAACCGGACAGACCATCATCGCCGGCATGGGTGAACTCCACCTGGAGATCATCGTCGATCGTCTCCTGCGCGAATTCAAAGTCGAAGCCAACGTCGGCAAACCACAAGTTGCCTATCGCGAAACCTGCCGCGGCACGGTCGCCAAACAAGAAGGCAAATTCGTTCGCCAGTCCGGCGGTCGCGGTCAATTCGGTCATTGCTACATTTCGGTCGAGCCGAACGAAGCCGGCAAAGGTTTCGAATTCGTCAACAAGATCGTCGGTGGCTCTATTCCAAAGGAATACATTCCAGCTGTCGAAGCGGGCGTGAAGGAAGCGATGGTAGGCGGCGTCTACGCCGGTTATCAGATCATCGACATAAAAGTCACCTTGCTCGACGGCACCTTCCACCCGGTCGACTCATCCGAAATGGCGTTCAGAATCGCAGGCTCCATGGCTTTCAAGGAAGGCTTTATGAAGGCCAAGCCGGTACTGCTCGAGCCTCTCATGAAAGTCGAGATCGAAGTTCCGGAAGACTACATGGGCGACGTGATAGGCGACCTCTCAGGCCGTCGCGGACGAATCGAAGGCATGGATACGACCGAGCGACTCTCCAAAGTTCGCGGGCAGGTACCGTTGTCCGAAATGTTCGGATACGCAACCGACATCCGCAACAAGACCAGAGGTCAGGGAACCTTCGTTATGGAATTCCTCAAGTACGATGAAGTGCCACCAACTATGGCGCAGCAGATCATCACAAATACGAAGGTCCAATAACTCTCAGAGACTGACCATTGGAGCCGGGTATTCGTTTGAATATTCGGCTCTTTTTTATGGCTGAGCAAACATGGGTACACCTTGCAAATGGGGTAACATTCTTATGATGGAATCTCCATTTGCTGAATCACCATTGAGGGATGTCATGAAGTATCTTCACAGCGGTTACATTCTATTCTGCGAGAAAGCCGAGCATGATGACTGCGGAATGCTCAACGTCTATGGCTTATTCGACGTTCTTGAAGTAAGTGAAATCCCCACCACTATGAATTGCGCCTGGATAGTCGGCTTTGGAACACCCTATGAAAGACGGCAGTACAAAGGCACGATTACCGTTGAGAATCCCAAAGGTGACGAGGTTCTGGTCAAGGAGTTCCACGCCAACGATCCAAATGACATCTACAAAGGTCACTATGTTTTTAAACCTGAGATAAAGGTCGACCATGAAGGAGCCTGGTCGGTCAAGGTGGTTCTCAAGAACTGGAAAGACGAGAACATGTGGGATATTCAACGGCAGTTCTGGTGCATGATTGAATCGGAAAGCCCTCCCGATCCATAGGGTTCTTGCCGGTATCCCGATCTCGGCACCGTATTTGATATCGCTTTGTCGCTCCGCGTCCTGAGAATGCTTCAGGAGAAAAGCCCCGCTAGCGGCTCGAAAACATCGCTTGCCAAATTGTTTTTGACAAGCGCTAACCACTGAGTTGAAATTGTTGTATACAAGCGACGAAAATCCAGAAACGAGTCCTGATGACAGTCGTCAAAAACTCGACCGGTAATCGATTTAGAGATCAAAAACACGGGACCATAACCGCCATGATCCGTTCCGCGCCATTCGTTTTCTGCAAGACTGCGGTTGAACTCGGAGTGGATGAGAAAAAGCAGACGTCCTTCAGAAAACTCTCGACGTCTTAACATCACGATATCGTCTATCAAAGTCGATAGCAGTCGAAGCAGATGCGGGTGCGACTTGTTTTGCTCGTGGTGCGTATCAAATCCGTCAACGACAATATTAGCAACCACCGGGGTCCTACTGTCGAGGAGAGGCAATACTTTCTTAGCGCTTGAACGATCGCGGATAACCGGTAGTGTCTCGGCTTTCGCCAACTCTTTTGCAACTGCCTGATCGCTTCTACAGAACCGTTCGGCATAACCACAATCATCCAACCATGAGGATTGATGCGGATCTTCAGGAGAGCCGCTATGCCAAATCTCAGACGCCAGGGTATGCGATTTTGTTTGATTGGGCCAACCCACCCGAGGAAAAACAGCAAGATTTTCTCTCAGTCGATAGAGCTCATTGAGACTTGGATTGAGTCCGAAATTTTCGTTGAGTTTCAACACCTGACTGGGAGCGAGTGCCAGACCTGGTCGCGCCTTGAAATAGCAAGATGAGGTGTATGGAACGAGCGTATTGTACCCGTCGTTGCCACCACGCAGATGCACCACTATTAGTGACCGATCGCGTTTGCAATTGCTATCGCTTCTCAAACCAAAGCTGCCCATCAATGCCAGGCCAGCGCTCTTTCCGAGAAAGTGGCGTCTTGAGAATTTTGAGGCGAAAACGCTTCCTGGCCGATCTTGCAAAACTATTAGCTGCCTTCCTTCTTTTCCAGATCCTCCCGCTCGGCCATGCGCTTGACGTAAACGAGCCGCTTGTGAATGTCCTCATGTGCCGAAATATGCTGCAAGAAATCTTTGGCAGGAACTTGTACATTGCTATCTACATAGGAGGTGAGTCGAACCAGTGTGCCTTTGCTATCACCTTCCGACACCGGAGTGAGCGTCCAGTTACCCTCGAAGATCTTGAGCTTTTCTGATGAGATCAACTGGTATTCAATCCGTGAGTATGGAGTCTCGACCTCTTCATAGGTGCAATCAACGTCTCCTAAGATAGGTAATCCGGCGAACTTCTCTTTTATAGTGGCGCGCCCATTGCCCTCTTCAATTACACTGCGCTTTTCGGAGTCAGAGTGTCTGTATAAGCGAATAGCATCAAAAACCTCTTCCGGAGTGGCACGAACGAAAATCTTACTGACTACACCGGTCATATCTCTGTGCGATTCTGCCTGTGCACGCAGGGCGAAGAACATGGTCGTCAGAAAAATGGATAGACTGGCAATAAATATTGCTCTGGTGATATAAGCCATAGCCGATACTCCTGTTCTTGACCGGATTTTATAATATGTCTTAGGCAATTTAAAGAGTACGTTCTGGTGGCATACCGTTTACGGCATGCCTTTCACGCAAACAGGCTTGACGGCAGGCGGTGCTAGGCACCAGGCATCAAGATTTTGGTCTTGATGATCGGATAAGCATACATTTGCCTGAACACCATATCATTATGGTCGTTGAAAGTGACACCAAAGAAAAAGATTGGCACTGGTAGTTTGACTGTCACTTCCGTTCGAACTTGAACGTACGGTGTTTCATCCACAGGTGGAGCGCCACCGAAAGTTTCGTAGTTGAGAAGAGTAATCGTTGGTTGACTGATGAAGTATCCGTCTGTTCTATGAGCCTTGATAGCAGCCTGGGCAAGGCTGGTTGCTTTGGTTATGTCGCCTGCTTGCGCTGCTGCCCGAGCGGCATTTCGGCAAGCGCTGTCGTTGATGCTGGAGCCGAAAATCAGAAGCGCTGTGTCCACACCAAGGGCGGCAAAAACAATTACGAAAAATGATGTGCCAGCTACCTCAGCGAACGTGAATCCAACACCCCTCCTTCGCCTGCGGGCAGGGAGCGTCATCATGATACTGCTCTGTCGCTTAGTCATCGAGCCCTTGCGTGTTTTCAAACGGTTGTTGAGATGTAACCGACACGCGGAATGGCGCTGTCAATCCTGGGATAGGGATACCGAGCGCTCCCACGCCAGGATGCCGGATCAACGGTTCTACATTACCATCCAGCTCTACTTGAATGCTATAGAAATACGCTTCCGGATCTGGAGGCGCATAACCATTTCCCTGCAGACGCTGATTAGGAACAGCCATTTTTTCGGGAGTACCGGTCGTTAGGTCAGTTCGGATTATAAACACATTTATAGGTGGGATAATCGTGATCCCGTCAAAGCTAGCGGCAGCGGCATTGGCAACGCTGGTGGCTATCACCACTGCAGATTGCCCTGAAGGCGGCGGAAATTCAAATGTTTGGGCGGAGCAGGCTTGTTTGCAAGCATCACGAGCGGCGTTCCAGAAGAATGCATATTTGATTGATGTCATGACGAGGATGATAAGTGGGAACGCCATCGCCATGATTACAATCCAGAGCGCTAGCGGTGCCTCCGCAATAGTGCTGCCATTTCGATGCTTTCTTTGACGTCTACCTGCAATCATTTCACCAAGTTTACCAGTTGTCTTGCAATATTTCCAAACACTGCATTCAAGTCGCTTTGGCACTGGGACTTACTAACCCAATTTACTCGATAATACTTGGCACCATTACCCGACTCGTAAGCGATGCCACCAGGAGCAGTGTCGCTGTAGTTGTCGTCTAAAAGCGGCGCCATCTGATCGTTCTGCGAGATCGCCACGACATAGATCGGTATACCCGCAGCCTTGGCCGCAGCCGCTTCCGTCTGTGCCTCAGTCAAGGCAGGCAAGTTAGCAGGAGGTCCGCTGTATTTTACACCAGCTAAATCAACAGACGGTGTGCTGTCGGTCACAAGCACAATCGCTCTAGCTGCACCAGAACGCGTAGTGGCGGACCCTCTGATTGGATCCAGCCTGTCGAGCGTATTGCGAAGCGCCCTGGCTGTACAGGAGGAGCCGTCCACAGCTATCAGAGAAGTTGATGATCCCATTACCGTTGGTACAGTGATAGTGCTATCAATTAGAGCATGATTATTGAGAACAGGATCGACGTGGATACCAGGCAACGGATAGGTAGCAGATCCACCTTGTGGATATGCCCACGATACTCTGAAATCAGTAAATGTATCGTTTGGTGCATTGCCTGCCGTATCAGAGAAAGCGATAAAACCGAAATGCGGATCTGTTGAAAATCGTACTTTGTTGAGGAAGTTAGAGATGGCACTCTCAACAGAGAATAACGGCTCAATATTTCCAGCCGCGGCAATTCTATATGCGTCTTTATAACCTGCGGCAGGAGTGACACCGCCTAACAGACTGAGGTCCAATTTCGCATTGGCAACAGCAGCGGCAGACTCGAGATTCTTCAAAGATGCTTCTACCAGAGTGGGGTAATTCGGGAAGTCGAAGGTGAATATACTCCTGTTGGTGTAAGTGCTGTTACCATCTATATTGACTACAAGATGGGTGATGGTGCAATCGTCATAAGTCTCTCCTGCAGCACTCGCTGGCGCATCCCACACCTGGTTATCGCGCTTGACCTGGGCAGTCAGTACTCTGTGTTCACCCGGTTGCTTGTGCGGTGGGAACAGTGGGTCGTATTTGTCGGGACTGTGCGGCTCGAAAATGTAAGTGCTCGCACTCGCTCCAGCCGACACGCCTGGCGTACTCAGTGGAGGTCCGGTGGGTACGCCGCCGTTGGCGGCCGTAGAGTCACCAGGAGTAGCGAGGCCTGGACCACCATCAGGCTCGATCACACCGCGCAGGTCGTCAGTACCAGCTGTCGGGTTGTTGACGCTGATAACTTCGCTGAAACACGCTTCGCAGTTATACTCGGGATCAGTCTGTGTCTGGTCTAGAGCCTGCGGCTCGAGACCATTGGTACCAGAGCCGGTCGGCGCGGTACACGAGACATCGGCAATAGCGCCGGGCTGCCTGGCTGGAGGCGGCGGTATGCTATATGTAGGCGCACCGACTCCACCATTGCCGGCAGGATCCCACTTTTTCAAGACCCATGTGACCGGAGTCTGATCGTCCATGGACCCAGAGATATCTAGCAAGACATACATGTCGAGCGCCGGCAGCGATGCCTTCGTCGCTACTGCTACCGTGTAGACTGAATTGCCGAAGCCATAAAGCTCGCCGCCGAATAATCGATACGAATATGCACCCGTCACCCGCAGAACATTAGAGTTGGGTCCGCCGACGGTGCCGGACACAGGATCGACGAACTCGAAGTAAACTTGAGCCTCGCCTGCACTTGGCGACAGATTGGTAGGACTTGGAACTTCGGTGACATTCGTCATCAGATTGCCCAATATGGCATTGCGCTTGAACATATTGAGCCCTGTCTGCTTGGCTGTTGACTGCGCCAGCGAGTAGCTCTGTGTCGAGGAGAGAAGGGAGCCTTCGCCGGCGAGCGCCGTGATGTCAACACAAGACTTCAGCTGTTCGCGAGCCAAGAGGATGCGAGCCATCTCATACGACATCAGAGCCAGACAACCTACGAGAAGTAAGCCAATAAACAAATTAAGCGCGGTTGCAACTTGACCCTTGCGACCACGGATCTTTGATACAGATGAGTATCGTCGTCTTCCTGCCACAGTCAATTCTCTCCAGCCCTACTTTATCGTATCACAACCATCTAGACTCGCATAGCGTTCAGAGTCCGAGTCTGGACGCTGGCTCATGTTCGTAGCTCTCGACTTCCAACATTCGACCCAACTCGATTAAAGCGATCTGAGCATGATTTTTGATCATTCTCTCTGTCCCTTCGTCCAACTTGACCTTTTCTGCATATTGATTCAGCCGATCTATAGTGGCGTTGAGCATACGCTCTCCGCGGTCTCTGTCATTTCGAGTTGTTGAATGCCGTGCCGCCTGGATGTCCACGTCCAGTAAATCGTTCAATATCGAGATGCGCGTGTCATAATCATTTTCCTCGGTCTGGGTCAATGACTGCTCTAGAGACAACTCTGCATCTTTATACCTCAGGACTTTGCAATATAAACGTCCCAACCGCTGCAAAGTTATCTGTTTTACCTTGCGATCGACTGTAGAACTTGATTCCAAATCTTGTTTCAGAATCTGATGCGAGCCTTGATACCAACCATGTTTGAGCAACAAATCGACTATCTCAATTCGTCGAGAAAACGGTGCAGTTTTCGCCTCTTCGACGAGTGCAGTTACAGTGTTCTTACTCAGCGTTGTGCTGAGAGCCAATTGGCCTTTTTCGACGATGGCTTTTTCAGCCCTTTGAAAATTGAAAACCATAACGGCGAAAACAAGAAGGTATAGACCTCCCCGTCCTAGCTCAGTCCAGTTGAGTTTCTTCACCTTCACTTCCTGTCCTCTGCCAGCCTGAACAAATACAAGCCTCGACTGCCCCAGATCGAACCGACCCAGAACTTATCCAGTCGATATGCCTTAAGAAATCTTTCGTCGCGCATTAGACCGCCTTCGGCAAAGCAATCGAGGAAGACTACCCACTCGGGTCTTAGCTCATCAATACTATCTGGAGGTATCGCGCCCCATACTTGGATCTTTGGACGTTCGCCTACAGGCACCGGATAATACTTCAGAGCTTCATCCGAGACCAAACCGCCGAGGTCCAGAATTCGGTCTCTGGGGAGCACATAACCGATCACTCCTGGTTCCCAAGTTGCTACTTGTCCGCCATTCTGATTGCGTCCCGAGATGTACATGGCTGCCCTTCTGTACAATTGCAGCCGATCCTGACCAATGTTCCATGAGAACAGATGGGCTCTCAACTCCTTGTATACAGGCCATAGCGCTGGCGAAGGACCTTCTCTGAATGTCGCAAGCAAGCGAGCAGGTGGCAGACTCGCAATCACACTGTTGAACATACAGACGACGCCAAGCGTGACCATAAACACAACTGATGGATAGTTACGAAGAGAAGCGATCGGGTTGATCAGTACGCGCACCATAACCGGTATCATCAGCGGCGCCATCAGACCGAACCACCCGTAGTACCAGGAAAACATCCAGGGATCGAAATAGCAAAAGAAAGTCAGAATTGCAATTATGTTAAATGCGTATGGACGAAGCCACTCACGTGTTCTAGCCAGTTCGAAAAGCAGCAGGAAGGCTACACCTCCCTGTAGAATCCACGATACCGGTTCAAGATCAGGCGCGAAGAGGAAGGCCCCTACCTGTCCGAATATGTCAGTGCCAACCGCCTTGAGAATGTGGTAAGCGGTACGATCAGACGGCTCCGCGATGAAGAAAAACATCGCGGCGCGCCCCTTGGCACCATGAAACAAGTTATTGACACCGAAATAGGCAACTAGCCCGACATAAACAAGGACGATGCTCAGTGTAGGGTGAAGCCAACTGCTCATGACTTTGCGTCCTCCGCGCAGGAGGTCGAGGATTAGCGTGCCAACGTACCATATAATGCCCTCCGGCCTGGTCAAAGCCAATAGGGCGCTGGACCAAGCCAACATTTTCGATCGTTCCCTAGTCCAGGCGAACACCGTGAGCGTGAGCAGAAAAATAATGAGAGGCGCTTCCTTCCCCACCAGGCTATGCGCCAGATTAGTCGGGCTGAATGTGAATACGACGACAGAGAGAGCCGCCATCAGATCATTCTTGTATATCTTCCTCATCGTCACGAAAAGAAGCAGCGCAGTCGCCACCTGCAGAACGCAATTCAACATCTGCGATACCACAGCGATATCGTTCCTGCTGAAGATGTAGGATACGACAGTTAAGGCAAGAAGATGAAAAACCGATGAAAAGCCCATCAGTTTTTCGCCGTTATTGTAGTCGAAACCCAGCCCGTTGACCCACTTGTATACGTATCTGAAGTCGATAAACGAATCGTCTCCACAAACGGGGAATTGCAAGACTCTTGAGGCAATCAGACAATAGATCGAAGCGCTGACGATGACTGCCACCACTAAATCGACTTTGCCCAACGTCTTTTTCTCTTTGGATTCAAGAAAAAAACATATGCTGAGAATTACGCCGCCGATTACAATTCCATCGGTGAAGCGAACCAAGATAGCGGGCACAAGACTTAAGAGATCGGTCGTGAATTTCGGATCAAGGAATAGACGGTGAATTGCTCCCCAGTTAGCACATATATAGAGGAATGGAGCCATCAGGCAAAGTTGGATCAGTATTCCGACGAAAGTCGTATTCCTGATAAGCTTGCCGATTTGGTCCCAAGCAACCATGCGTACCCGATCCTAAAGTAGAATTCTTCCAAGATATTACCCTGATTTCGCTTAACATTCTCAGCGCTGGTGAGCCCTACATTGGCAAGATTGTTCAATACGTTATCTCTTACATCTCTTGCAATGGTGTGGCTAGCGGTGCCCACGGCTCAGTTTGCAGGAGCAGAGCTGGCTTACCTGAACACATGGCCGAACATCCCTATCACCATTATTCTAATTGCTGTTAGCTTCGGGCTCTGTTTCCCTTCTAAAGCCAGTTTATATGGCTGGGTCGCCGCCATTTTGGCGATCAACTTATTATCGGTCTCAAGCCTGGGAGATTTTGGTGTTCGCCCTCTTCTGCCCAGTGGCACAATAACCGTGGTGTTCTCAATATGCCTGACCATCCTATTTTGCGTTTCCTGTGGATTCGCCTTCTTCAAATTGTCACAGATTGTGGCACTGGAAGTACAATCGCGATCGCCTCGAGACAGTCTACGTTCCATGACGCTTGGCACACTTTTGGGTGCAGGAGGACTTTTCGCACTTTCTGCGATGAATGTTCACGGTCCATGGCTGCTTATTCCGGTGCCGCTTCTGCTGCCGATCAAGCCTCGACTGTATCTCTGTCTCCTTGCACTGGTTTTTCATACGGAGTTAATGAGTTGCTCTCACTTTATTTATTCGCCCTATCGCAAAATCGAACTCAGACCTGTGACTGGAGCAACGCTGGTCATCGGTAACGGCATACTGTTTCAGTCATGTATGGCAATACCCAAAAAGACAAAGCTCGACGAGCTCGCATCGACAAAATCTGTCTTGGACGAAGTCAATCAATTCAAACATTATCTTGGTCGATTGAGCGTTCCGATGGTCGCAGCACCAAACAAAAACGACGTATTGATTCTGGGATCAGGCTGCGGCAACGACGTGTCATTCGCCCTCAAATACGGTGCCGGAAAAATCGACGCGGTTGAACTCGACCCAGCGCTCATCAACATTGGTCGAACAGTGCACCCGGACAAGCCTTACGCAAATCCAAATGTCACTGTCTACAACGCGGATCCCAGGCGGTTTTTGGCACAAACCAACAAGAAATACGACCTGATCGAATTCGCCTTCATCAATGAAGGGCGCTCATCTCATACATACTACGACTTGGGTAGCGACAGTTTTATATACACAGTTGAATGTATGGAGTCGGCGCTGACAAAGTTGAAAACAAGAGGCGTCATTGCCATCAGCTATGCCTGTCCCCAAAATGCGGTATCAACACAAAGGCTGTTGTCCACGGTTACTTCGGCAAGCGCATGCACCTTCGCAATGAAGCAACATGACTATGATGTGTATGATCTGGCGCCTCAATACTCATTTTTTATGCTCGGTCCTGCCGTGAAAAGCTATGACAAAACGACGTTTACCCCAAAGATAACGCGTTTCATCTATCTCTCGCGTTTGGAAGGCAATCGCGCTGACCTGGCATGTTCAGACAGCTGTCCGTTTCCCAATCTTGACAAAGAAAACGGTGATACATTGCCGACAAGGTATGTATTCTTGATTCTTTTGATCGCCACCGGACTGGCTTACAATTGTAATAAGAAACTCGGATCCGGCTCAAAGTTGTCTTACATCGCGGTCGGAGCTTTCTGGGCTGCCTCGAACTATGTTTTCTACAGTACTTCAATGCTATGGCTAGGCGCCTTCTGGCACTTGCCGCTTTTGGTCCTAGCAGTCAACAGCGTCCTACTCTTGCTGTCAACGTTGATTCCGGACCGGATGTTATCGTCTAAGTTTTTCAGTCCAACAATTTTCGTGCTCACTCTCTGTGGAATTATCGGAATAGTTCAAATCAATGACCTTGCTTTGCTCGCCCTGAACGCT
>CAZISK010000097.1:0-13657 GCA_964541355.1 uncultured Candidatus Obscuribacterales bacterium | reverse complement strand
ATTTTTCTCGTGACATCATGTCTGGTGCCACAACTTGTTTAACGTTTCAGCATTCTGTTGGAAAAACATATTTCGTGCCGAACTCGAGCAGCGTGCTAACCCGGCGCCCAAGTAGTTACCGAGACCGACACCAAAGTAGTTGAGTGCGACCCCCATCGCGAACTCTTTGAAGTACGACGTTATTACATGGTCCCAGAGATCCATAGGCTTGGCCTCGCCATAGGCGTTATCGATCTTGGCGCCGCGCTGTTGATCACCGACAAGCGATCCGGTGCTACGGATACCTGCGGCACGCTGACCTTCCTTCGTCAATTCTGTACCAAGCATGAAACCGCCGGTTCCGGCAACCGCAAGCACCACAAGTGGTGTAGTGGCACCGAAGGTGGCAAATGCAAGAGCGACACTCGCGGTGACCACAGCAGCACTGGCAATTCCGCCGACGATTTCCAGACCGGTTGTTTCGCACCAACGAGCGAAGTCGCTTCGAGTGAGCTCAGGCTTATTGACGAATTCAATAAGGGCATCCACATCCGATCGATGTCGCATCGAGGCATTTATCTGTTTGAGTTCGCGAATGTTTCGCTCGTTTCTGTTAAACCAGTATGCGCTCTTCAGCTCATCAATATTAACGTTGCCGTCCTTCTCCATTCGATTGTAGAGCTGCTCGTAGAGTTCGTCGCGGGGATAGGGAGGCGACGGAAGCTTCGACGAATTCTTTTTGTACTCCTCAATCTCGCGCTCGAGAGTGGCTTTACGGTTCGAGGTCTCGGTCCAGTCATAATCCTTGTCGAATAACTGCAAGGTCTTATCAAGAGACTCGACACGCGTGCGAAGCTGCTTAACTGCATCTGGATCGGTGATGCTGCCATCGCTTAGCGCCTGGCGCCAGGTATTGCGAAGTTCGGTGAGTCGTTTGATCTCCTCCGGCTTGAGACTCGATAGAGCCTCTTTGGCAGCATTGGCTCGCATTTTCGCATCGGAGATAAAGTTTTCGAATATGTCCCCTTTTTTCTGAACTATAGTAACCTCATTGGCCAGAGTGGTGAGATGAACTTGCGCCGTCGAGGCAGCTTCCAGAAGCTTTCGCACGGCGGGGTCCGCATCCAGACCGCTAAATGCTTCCCGCCTGCTTCCAGGCGCATCCAGGCCGAATACCGCCTCGGTTCCCTTCTCACCAGGTACTGTCGGCTTGATCGCTCTTAGCAGCTCGAGACCTCGCTCGGCACCACCGGGTTCACCAATTTTGTTGTTGACCTGTGGTCGAGCGAACTGAGTCAGACCTCTGGCATAGAGATGAGCCATCGAATTCGCCTCCCTTCCAGCGCCAGACAGCGACAGCGACTTGGCAATGTCTGGTGCAGCATGGTGCAAGAACGGCAGACCAAATCTTGTAAATGCTTGTACGGCTATTTTGTCAGCCTCAACTGTCTGAGGTTTGCCCTGCGCTTTGGCAAACTTGAAGTTGAGATCCACGGCATCGAGAACCTGAGAACGTTGATGAGCCAATCGCAACCTGTCCTGCTGAGCGGAAATATTCTGCTCCAGACTCTTTATGTCGTATATCCTGAGCTCCTCTGATTTTATAAACGCATTTTGCTTGGCGCTGAAACTGTCACTGACACTAGCCTTCAGTTTGTTCCACCATCCCACGCCATCATCGGCGTGAGTAGCAAGAGCTTCCAGAGCCTTCTTATGTAGAGCATTCAAAGCATCGAGCTTCGAGCGCTCATCTTGGATGTCATCGACAACTTTCTCTCTAGCCTTCTTCAGTTTAAACTCGAGATCAGGCTTTCCTACGAAGGCATGCGTGAGCGCCCCGGTACTATCAATGGTGCCGGCCGCCATATCGCGCAACAGATCTTGAGGGGACACCAGAGTACGAGCCGCGCTCAAACTCCGGCGAAGCTCTGGATCAAGAGCGTTGAACGAGGCAGCATCTATCGACAACGTGCTGAGATCTTTGACAACTCTGTCTGAGTTAAGCAGATCTTCAGAACCGGTAATCGTCTTGCGCACACCTGGAGGCAAGCTATTAAAGAGCGTTGCGTCGATAGTCCTTCCAGCCAACGGAACAACGGTATCCGGCTCCATTGGTTTGTTATCGTTGAAACCAAGTCCCCGTTTTTGCTCTGCAGTAAGGCTGTTAATCTGATTGCCGGTCAAGGTAACACGAGAGAGATCCGGTACGCGCATCGCCTCGGTAAGAGGTTTGGAAGAACCGAACAGATCCTTGCGCACCGAATCGGGAAGACTGTTGAAAACATGTGCTTCTACCGTCCGACCGTTCAGCCGCAGAGTCTCCGCCGCAGGAATCTTGGCGTCGCTACCGGATATCTCCTTTCTGAGCGCGGGAGTGAGACTGTTAAAGATTTCCGGCGCGATTGTGTTGGACTTGAGCATGGAACCATCTATGGTGATGCCCTTCGGCAGTGGCGTGGTGGAGCCACTGATCTTCTGGCGAAGCTCAGGAGGGAGTTGGTTGAATACCTCGGCGCTCATGGGCCTGCTACCGTCAAAATTAAACGGCGCCCCTACATTAAGCGCTTGATCGAAGGCGGTGAATTGGGCGCGCATGTCGGCCGGCAGTGCGTTGAGAATAGCAAGACTATCGACCAACTTCATCGCCGGCTCAAAACCGCCGGCTCGCTCGATTGCGCGTTCGCAAAGCCTGTGCAATGTTTCATCAGGCAATTGCACTCCGCGCTCGCGGAAGGCGGCGCCGAGCCGCGCAGCATCAGGACTGGCTTTGTATGGTTCCGCCTTGGTGGGGCGATCGGCCAGGTCCCAATGCAAGATCTTGGGAATGTCACGTTGGAATGTAATGTTATCCGGGTTCTGTCGCATCAGATTATGGAATCGATCCCAGATCAAATGCTCGTCGAAACGCATCGCATTGTCGAAGACGCGCCCCCAATTTCCGCCGGCGAATGCATTCCAGATGTCAGTCTTTTCACCCTGTCCGGTAGCTCTTTCGCATACATCAAGCAGTGCCATCGCAACTTCGTTTTGAAAACGATCTACCGCGGTCGGCTTGCCATCAGGCAAAGTTGCCATGAGTAGATTCCGTTCGAGCTCTATCCTGCCGTCTTTGCTGCCGAAATGTTTCAACGAATCCAACATCAAAGGCGTAGCATGTCTTGGACCTAGCGCAGCCAGAGCCCTTACAGCCATGGTCCTCGATTCTTCCGAGCCGTTGGAGCGATTTGCTTGTGCAACCAGAATCTCGGAAAACTGTCGGCCTTGTTCGGGAGTCAATTTATGCGATGCATAACGCACGAGCTCAATATCTGCCGGTCTGAGGTCAGCGGCGATTTTCTCGAAGTCCGACTTTTTTAAGGCGGGACCAAGATGGAGCATGGCGCGGACCGCCAGCTCATGGGTACTGGTATCATGCAAGGCGCTGTGCAAAACAGAACGCACCTTTTCCGGCACGTTGGTCGGGTCAAGCGACGCCACCACCGCGAGCGTCAACAGCTTGTGGGCGCCGTCAAGGTTCTCCTTAGTATGCAGGTCGCTTGTAAGCGTGTCCAATATGAGCCGCCGATTTTCAGGGCTCGCCTTTGCCGCCTTGATTAGAGCATCGCTTGCCTCGGTCGCCAGAGATGTGGTCGGTTTATCCTTATTATCATTTCTGTCGGTGTAGAAGCGATTAGCATGACTGTTACTTCTTCCTGCTCCTCCAGCAATGGCAGCCAAAACAGCGATTGCCTCGGGATTGCCGCTCTCAGCCAATTTAGAGAAGGCCTCGATCTGCTTCTTGAACTCAGTGCCGGTATTGGTCTTGTAGTCGAATCGATTGTTCTCGCTGCCGGCGATTCTTCCATAAAGATTAGCAAGCTCCTTTGACCCCGGGCTTCCGCTTTCCCTGGTGTGAGGCAGGGCCTCGTAAATGCCGTTGAGCACTCGCTCGACGCTTTGGGCAGATTGCAACGCTTCCTTGGGATAGGTGGTCGGATCCACCTTTTTGACGACATCAGAAAACGTATCCTGAATTGCCGTGACAATTGGATTACCGGCATCACATCTTTCGACTGTATGGCTGAGGGCCCGTGCCAGCGCCGTCGCCTCCGCAGTCGTCAGCCCGCTCTGACTGGCCGCCACCTGACGTAAACCGTTGATTGCGGAAAGTCTCAACTTGTCTTGCTGCTCTGAACTCAGGTTGGTGAGATCGGGGAGATCTCGAGATCCATACTCATGCCCGCTGACACTGGGAAGAGACTGCCACTCCTTAACTTGGGACGGAGGAACAACAAGCGCGGTGAGTACGTTACGAGCATGTTGATTTGTCGGCGCGAGATCCATGATTGTCTGGATGGCCTTCTCGTATTTGGTTGGATCGTTGAGATCGATCACGGCCAGATCCGTTGTAACAGTCTTGAGTGCATCCGTCGCCGACTTGTTGCCGCGAAGCGTCTCGTCTTCAAGATCCTGTCGAGCCTCCTTGAGCTGTTGCACCGATGGAGGTTGAACCCTGAGACCTTCCATAATAAATCTGACGCGCAACTGATCGATCCTTTGGTCCGCTGAGGGAAGGCCAGCCTTCAGCGTGGTCAGAGCAGCTTCAGCCTCGGGCCCGCCGGCCTTGAGTTGAGTCATGATTAGAGCGAGCTTTTCCTTACCGCCGACCTTTTCCGCGAGGGAATCGACAAGTCTTGTCGCTTCCGGATTGTTCTGCCCGCTCAACTTCAACAGCGTTTCAAATTGTCCATGCGCATCAGAAGGCGTCTTACTATCGTGAATGTTCGCCACACTGTCGATTGCTTTCAACCCATTCACGAGATCACGATCGGTGCTCGTACCCTCCAACTTTAAGATAGCCTGCTTGCGATTGGCAGCTCTGTCTTCAGGAGTGAAGGCCCTACTGGCGAAATCCGCCGCGTCCTTTGGCAATGGTTCTTCGCCGGCGAGCGCATCACGTCTCGCCGGTTTGTTGCCCTGGGCACGAGCGACGACGGCTACATCGATGACACCGACCTGCCGGTTGTTGTTCTCCAGGCTGAATACTTTCTTGCCTGCCACTCCCTGCGGTGTCTTATCGACAATGCGAAAGGGCTGACCCGTCCGCGTCATTTCAGTATTAAAGGCTTCCACTACATCCGGGAGTTTTCCCTGCATAGCTGCGGCATTCAATACATTGTTCAAATCTTGATACGCCGCCAACGGCTTTCCATCCTTGAGATTTTGAACAGCCCTGGTTACTATTTCTTTCATCTCTTTCGGTAAGGCATTGATGGTGGCGACCGGGCGAGTGACGTCGGTAGAATCCACCTTGCCGTTCTTATCATGCAATTCGAAGGACCTGGTGCCAGGCGGCAAAAATGGGGTGGTCGTATCCGCGAGCGACAGACCTGACTTCTCCTCTGCCAGTCTGATGTTGACGGCTCGAATGAACTCGTTGAGATATCCAAGCTTATCGGCTCGCTGCAAACTGGCTTGAACGTTAGGGCTGAAGGCGCCCTTCACCTTCAGGTCCCAGACGGCACTATGGGCCCACTGCTGCAACTCCTCCGGCAATGCCTTGATGAGCTGCTTTCCAGGCGTTAGATTAGCGAGATCAGCGCCTGGACGTGGTGGATTTGCTACGGGAGTCAGATCCGAGCCAGTCATATTTTTAGGCTGCGGAAGGACGATATCTGGGCGAGCCGCAATCGGGCTTGTCCCATCCGGATTCGCAACTGGAACATCTGAGACCGTACTGTTCTTTTTTGGTGGATTGGGGAGGGACACATCGGACCCGGTCACACTTTTTTCCGAACCTGCATCGAGGGAGAAATTGACGGTGCTGATTGCCGGTGGTATTACAAGCCCCTTCACGTCTTGATCGCCGAACTCGGCTGAGGTCGGCAGAGGAAGCCCGTTCGAGACGATCACATTCTTTAGCGCTTCCAGACCTTCCTTTAGAACGGCTTCGCGTAACTCCTCATCTTCAATCTCCTCGCCAATGAGGGTAACCTTCACCTTCCCGTCTTCGAACGTCAACAAAAGCTGCCTGTCCGGCTTTCCATTGTTCGAGGAAATGATGGACTCGAAACTCTTGGGTTGACCCTCTACGAATATGATTTTTGTTTTTTCCCCGGAGCTGTTGCCTTCGATGGTCAACGTGCCGGCATCCCGATCTAACGTTGTCGCGACCTTAACGATCGGGACACCGTTGCCGTCGAATACGGAGCGGGTCTCAGTGGTGGAGTTGCCTTCGTCTTTGTACTGGACGGTTTCTCTTGCTGAAGGTGAGCAATTGCGGGCGTCATCGCCGCTATTGTAGTAGAGCAACTCGATTGAGGATGAATCGTCTTTGCTGACGCCCACGACTATCTCATCTACACCAAGCAGCGAAGATCGATTTCGCCCTTCGAGATCGAAAAAAGTCGCGCCGTGCGAATCCAGTCTGTCGTTAACCAGTCGGCAAAAATCCGAAAATAGCGGACTGTTGATTTGCCCGCTGTCTGTGGACGTATCTATTTCAATTGGTTTACGAATTTCGCCTGAAGTCATATGACTTGTAATCTCATTCTGTATCTCTATACCTTAGAGATACCTCGATCCAATTTGTATGAGTATGGAAGAGTATTAGAAGCTGGCAAACAGTTTGCTCACCGTACCCAGTCCGGCTCTGCTCCTAACCGAATCAGCTATTGTCTTTGACATGTCCGTTCGCGAGGCTGCGGCTTGAAGCTCCGCGCAAGCGGTTTTGAGCAATGTCATACCGCTTCGATCCTTGAACTGATTTTCAATCTGAATAGCCCAGTTAGAACCAGATGCCGCTTTCGGACTGACAGAATGATTATCGTCAAAGCAAATACTAATATCCGGCAGATACTCGTTGAATTGTGAATTAGTAAACATGGCTCCCCCCGACTCCACAAACATGATTGTATGGACGAGACGTTACAGAAGTATTAAGGAGATGTGCCGATATCAAAAGAATTTCAGACCAGATTCTCGCCGCCGTTTAGGAGACTCTGGACCTCGCGATGCCTTGCTTCTATTGTGTTTCCAACTCCAACCTGCTGCTGCTGTCATGCCCAGCAGGTAACTGCCTCTCTTACCAGGCTCACAACATACAGGACAATTGTTCGGAAATTGTTGGGATGGCTCAAATGTTTCCAGCGCAGACATAATACACCTGTTATCCGCACGAACTGCTGATGATATCAAATATGATGGCATTCGTCTTCTCAATAGCGGAACATCCTTCGAAAGGTTCCCGCTTCTTCCAACAATACTGGCGCAAGGCTGTTCGTGCTTCGAAAGACAATCGATTACAACTGGCGAAGCAGATGCGTACTATCTGTCGAGATCAGATCTATCCGAATCTGGAGGACGAGCAATGGATTTTGTCGCCCTTGATTGGAGGCAGGCAAATGCGTAAAACTGAGTGAAGTAAAACAACTCAGATCTGAAAGCTCAATTTGAATCCCTGTCGATTATCCGTCGAGGGTCGCACACTTAAGTGTCCGTGATTCATACGTGCTATAGCATCGACGGCAGACAACATTATGCCGTCGCCATTGGTCGGAATCTGATCCAGATGTCCAAGTTTCCAGTTCTTGAACTTTGCTTCGTTAACTTCTGAACCTATGTCACATGCCACTGATGCGCGCTTGTTATGAGTCGAACCTGAAATCGTCACCGTCTCGAATTGCTTGCAATTATGCAGCACGGCCAAGACCAATTCCTTGATCATGATTTTAATTGCACGAGCATTACCTACTAGAGTCGTACCCTGCGAGATGTTGCAGTTGAGCGATACATGGCTCTTGCTAAAAGCCGACTTCGTCTCATCAGCGATCTCCTGTACCAGACTCTCGAGCGTTTGTTTCTGTTTCGTTCGAGGTGCCTGAATTAACTGCGATACTGAGCTCAGAGTAATGGTGTCGGCAATTAGCCGAGCGACTGCTCGGTTGATCACGACGAATCGATCAACTGGCCAATTCTTTAGCAATAGCTCATCATGGAGCAGATCAAGATGTGCCTGTAGAGCGGTGACAACCGACAGAACTTCGTGATCGTTGTCTCTGATGAATGCAGCCAACGTGTCGATCCCATCCACCGAATCACTCTCGCTCATCCGCTTACATAATTGCGATAGCTTGTTCAGCATCGATTTGTTCATTACTCCACCTCAAGGTGAGAACACGATATCTGTCCACGCGGGTCCTGACAGCTATATCTGGATTTGATAATTTTCTGCCCAATCCAATCCTACGTGGTCTGGTTAAAAGTTGAGTGAAAGTCCGGAAATAATTCAAATCGCCACCTAACTCATTGGCTGATGGCTACCTGTTTCGATTCTGCAGCACGCTTGAGTTCGGCGAAGATTGTAGGAATTTTCTTTCCGACCTTCAATTCGCCATTCAGAAACGGCGGTAGAGGTTGTCGTGATATCGGCATTGACGCGAGTTGATTTGATATCGTGGATTCCGTTCCAGAGACATCTGGTATTGTTGTCTCCTCCGCGTGCATCGCTCGTGGTGGCGCCAGCAGGACTGCTACCACCGCTGCGACCACCGCCACAGCAGGTAGCAGGAGCTTTCTTCGTCCTCCATTCACCGCTTCGACGAGTACGTTATACATGAGCAGTCCTCCCAATCAAGTCTGGCTGCCTGCTGCCGGTACGCATTTGTTTAAATGGAACAGTCCGACAGATCGGCGGCTCGCAACACTTATACCTTAACACGGGTGATGTTGAAGTAAGGAAAAAACAGTTGTTGCAGTTGTTCGGAGCACATCACCGGATTGAAGGGACGCTGTCATTTTCAGATGATTGCTGCTCTAACAGAAAGATTCCGTCGCAACCTCAATTGTTCTACTCACTGCGCCGACGGCCGGCAGCGCCACTGGTAGCAATACCAATCACGAGCATTATAATTCCACCCAAAATCGCCGGTACCCATCCTGTGAAGGAAAGAGTCGCCGGCATAATGTCTGCCACGTATCTGAGAACGAGTGCCGGAATTAGCCAGAATCCAAGCAACCAAATCGGAATGAGGACGAGCAGCGCCATTCCGAATGTCCCTAATGTTAGTGCGGCAGTCAGAGCAATAGCGATTGCTTCGATAACCCAGCCCAGGAATGCAAACACTATGCCGGCACCCAGAGCATGCAAAAAGGTCCCGTGAAACTGGACGCCGGGGATCATTGGAAATACAAAATAGAATGCGCTGGCCGTCAGCACCAGGCGAATCAGGTAACGTGTCATGGGCTACTTCCTTCGAGTCGTGTTTGTGCGTGCATGTTGATCACCAGATCTTGTTCCGCAGTGTGGCGTCAGGACCAAAGAATATTCTCTCTAACATTTCCACACACGATCCGGCAACTGGGTTGCTCACATCTCTGGGCTCATGCACAGACAGACTATCGAGTCCATGGATAAATTCGCGCCACTGCAAGTTAAGCATGCGCCTCAGGTCATCCGAGAGCTCATCCAGTGGAACTGTCCATTCTGGTACATTGTTATGGAATCTGAGCACTCTCATCACTGTTCACCTTGCAGCAAAAATATCGTCGCCTATTTTGGCATCTAATATAAGTATCAGTGGGAATCCGTTAAAACTGAGTGAACATCGAACGAGCGCAGGTCATTCCAATCACAAGTGGTTTTTATTCCGACAGAGACTTGCTTTAACAAACTGGCATGAAAGAGCTTTCTGCTATTTTCGGCATGTTCACGAGATTTTAAGCTTGCAGATCTACACTTAATCTAGATGTTGGCAGTTTGTCGAGGCAGATCACTTATGAGCTTCTGCGATTGACCACTACGTTAATGCTGAAAGTCGGAGCTTACATGTTTATTCAAAGAAAAATCTATATCGGGTCTTTGCTGCTTCTTTTGTTTCTTGCCGACCTCCGATCTTTCTCTTCGGCAGATAACACCATAAGTGGTGACTCGATTAAATCAGATGCGGGGCGAGTCGACAGTACGATCACCTTTGATCGGTCTAAGGACACACACGTCATCGATGACTTTCCCAATTTCGATGTTCCGAGTGGTGAAACACCAACCAGGACCGTTGAAAAAGCAGCGGAGAGACAAATCGAGAGCAGCATCGAATCCGAGAAGACAGAAGTGGAACCGCAAAGCAGTTCCGGGAAGGTATTTTCGACCACAAAGGAAAAGAGTGATGCCTCGAAGGAGTCGACAAACATTGGCCGGGACAATCCAATGGATGACTGGCAAGTTCCGACCAGGGCAGAAGTGCGCCGACCCACAGTAGCGTTAGCCTTGGGGGGCGGAGGTGTGAGAGGTGCCGCTCACATTGGCGTACTGAGGGTTTTGAAAGAAGCCGGCATTCCAATTGATTACATAGTCGGAAACAGTATGGGTGCAATTGTCGGTGGTCTATATGCAGCCGGCGTATCGTTAGACGATATCGAACGGATCATGATAAATAAGACGCTTCGCAAAGCGTACATGGGAAGGATTCCTCCTAAGCTTTTGATCAGTCCCCTGGAAAAACTGAGACATCCACTTAAGAAGCACTATGCCGGATTGTGGACAGGCAATAAATTTGGTCGATTCCTGGAAAGACAGTTACCCGATGGAGTCGAAAATGTTGAGGACACAATCATACCCTTTTCTGCAGTAGCGACAAATCTGATCGATGGAAAAGCATATAGAATCAGCGACGGAAAACTTTCTACCGCTATTAGAGCAAGCTCCACGATCCCGCCGCTGCTCCAACCGGTGGCAATCGGAGACAAGGTCTATGTAGACGGCGGCGTGCGAGCAAATTTGCCCGCATCAGCAGCGCGCGATACAGGAGCCGATATTGTCATTGGAGTGCTTGTGGATGAGCCTCTGCGTGCATTACCGGCCACACGATTTCGAAGCATAACCGGTATCGTCGAACGGCTTGGCGATGTCATGCTTGGTGTCGCCGACGCGCGGCAACTGCCATTCGCGGATGTAATCATCAATCCCGATGTAAGTGGATTGCCCGTGCTAAGCGCCCGCCCGGAAGATGCCAGAAAGGCGGTGTTGGCTGGTGAAACTGCAACTCGCAAGGCTCTCAAGGAAATTAAAGCAAGACTAGCATCGCAGGGTGTCAAACGAGGGACCGTCGCCGCAGGAAAGCGCTCTGGTTAGTCAGAATGACCTCGCAGAGCATACCCGAGACTGGCGATTAAATGTTGAAGTGTGCTCCTGTTGACGCACCAATAACAAACGCTATGACACCGCTAATCCACAGTTCAACTAAGATACCCTTCAAATTGCTCGATTCGAGCAACCATCCGGAGTTTGCGCATCGCCCTGGAGGAAAGCTTTCCGACTTGATCTCTCGTTAAACCCAGTTCTATACTGACTTCGCGCAGGCTTTTTTCCTGACCGTTGACCAATCCGAAACGGGTTTGCACAATCTGGCGTTCACGCTCGTCGAGCCCACTGAGCAGGCTGTTGATTTCGCATCTTAAGTACTGAACATTGATGGAATCTTCAGAGTTCTTTGACTTAGAATCGGGAATAATGTCGCAGAGGGTCAATTCCTCATAATCGTTGCTCGACAGCTGCCAATCGAGTGAGTAGCACGGTCTGGAGTTACTAAGAGCATGTTCGACCCTGACGAGGCTTTCGCCTATCTCATGGGCAATCTCATTTGCATGCGGGTCGCAACCGTTTCTGATAGACAGTCGTGAGCGCGCTGTGCGAATCTTGTTCATAACCTCATTGACATGAACGGGTAAACGAACCATCCTTGATTTATTGGACAATGATCTGTTTATCGCTTCGCGAATCCACCAGGACGCGTAAGTCGATAATCGATACCCCAACGAGGGATCGAACTTCCTAACCGCCGTCATCAATCCGATGCATCCCTCCTGCAACAGATCGATCATCGGAACTCCGCAATTGCCATAACGTTTTGCGATTTTAGCCACCAGTCCCATATTGGCCAGAGTGAGGCTGTTGCGCGCCCGTAAATCGCCTGAATGGGATCGAAGGACGAACTCGTTCTCTTCCTGACTGGACAACGTCGCGAAAGCGCATACGGAGTCAAGATAACCCTGAGCAGACTGCCGATTCGACTCATCTTTAAGGACGCGGATTCGAGAAATACGGTCGATGTAGACGAGCCGCTCTGCTGTTCCTGGAAACGCAACAGTGTTTGTACCAACCGCTTTGGATTGAGCGGTGAATCCCATATCTGTCTCCTCTAGGTCGAGTTTTTTGGACATTGCTTCCTCTTTGATTCTTACTTAATTACCAAATGCACTCTGATTTGCGTCGTAGAAGACCTGATTGATTCGAGCGGCGTCAAATTAATCGGAGTTCCTACTGTTATTCGAACACGGGCAGAGTGAAAACCCCGTGAAACAAACTGAAAAAACTTGACTCAGTTGTTCGAGTTGTGCAGGCTGACAAGAACAGCAGACACGCCGAAGTCGTCAGGTTTTACAAACATTGTCGATCCTTTTGTCGAAGTGGGCTGAGAGTACCCTCTACGAGTAATACAGCTCCAGGTGCTCGTCATTTTCGTTTAATTCAGCTTATTCCCAGCTGTGGGCGCTGCCTCCGGATATAAGCGAGAGAAAAAAGACGAGGATAATAGAGGATCCTAGTGAAGGTATCAGAGGCACACCGAAGAGATCCGGTCCTAGATGAAATAGCATCGAGGAACCGATCCAGGCCCCTACAAAACCGACCGCAGTGGCAACTAGAAATCCGCCTGGCACTGACTTTGGAAGGATGAACTCACTAATGACAGCGCATAACAATGCAATAACAATGAAAATGAAGAACGATATAATACTCATTTTGGTCTCCTAACCGGACGCGCGATTGGCGTCAATAAAGGTTTTCGAACGACTCCTGAGCAGATCTTCATACATAAGAGTACCACGCAAGTCGGACTGTGCACCAGACACGGTACCGTGCCAATAGTGATCTAACAATAATCTCTCGACAAACAGTCGCTAGTGATTTGTCGACGGAAACTTTCCTTTTCGCCAAATCAAATCTTCCTACAACTTATTTGTACCATGGGCAATGTGAAAGTCCGGTTAAAATGCCAGTATCGGAGTGGGCCGCCATGTTCGGTGTCGACATGACTCCAAGATGTGGCTGACATGGCCGGCCATTTTCACTCAGTTTTTATGCACTTGCGAAATACTAAGAGTAACACGGTAGTCGGCGGACCTTGATTGTTGCCACTACACCTCATTGAGGCAACGAGTTAAGTTTGCGATTTTAGCAAAGAGGTAAGCATGCACACCGTTCAATATAAAAAGTACACTCAGACCTTTGTCCTGGCACTCATTCCGCTGGTTTTGTCAGCACCGGGATGGGCCGCAAGTCACCACTCCGTCAAAAGCGCCAAGTCACTGGCAGCAAAAGCTACTAACACCAATCCAGTCATACCTGCCATGCCTTCGGTAAAAGTACCTTATCGCTCCTGGTTGCCGAAGAAACAGCATCCGAAAATGGTTCTTTTGTGCATTCATGCGCTCGGTTTCAGCAGCAAGAGCTATGACAACTTTGGGCGTCGAATGGCGGCATCTGGAATACCCACTTATGCCCTCGATGTCAGAGGCTTCGGTGAATGGGTGAAACAACCTGAAGAAGCAACTATGGACTTTGAAGCGTGTCTCACCGATGTAGAACAGGGGCTCAAGACTCTGCACAAAGCGTATCCAAAGATTCCTGTGTTCCTCGTGGGCG
>CAZISK010000096.1:0-13663 GCA_964541355.1 uncultured Candidatus Obscuribacterales bacterium | reverse complement strand
ATGGAACAATTAAAGGGAATGGTGGCACATATAAGAAGCATTATGGATTAGCTCTCGAAACACAGCACTTCCCAGACTGAGTCAATCAACCAACATTTCCCAATGTCATCTTACGCCCAGGCGAATCTTACCGACAAACAACCATGTACAAATTCGAGGTATTGAAGAACGGCTGAAGGCTGAATACCTTGCTCCAATCATCCAGTCGCGCTACTGAGCAAGCGCGAAATCGCCATGCCATCATCGGCACGGTTCGAAGATTAAATCCCGATTTGAAACTTCCGTAATCTTTGCCCGCTTCAATTGTTGTGGGGGATGACGGGGGTTTTGCATATGAGAGATAGTACGGGCCGGCAGTCCAGTAAAGCGGAAGTACCGACTGATTGCGACTCATCAAATCTGATCGCACCGGTGACTGCTGACCGGTCTGTCAATTTGACCAAAGACGATTCTCAGAGGCCGACGGCCAATGACCTTCCTGAACTCAACATTATCATAAAGGACACTCCGGATGGTGCTCCGAGCACAGATGGAGCTTGCCGTACCTCGACCGAAGATTTCTTACCGGACCTGAGCTATATCGATTTTTCCGTTGATGAAACAGTGAATAGTGATTGTGCAGTTGGTCGCTTTGCTACGGCGGAGACAGTTTATCCAATAGTCAATCCCGATCACGCTGACACACTGAAAATGGGCAACGCAGCAAATGTTGGCTTACCAGGAGTTGAAACTCCAGGCGCCAATGCTCAACCCCATGAACAAAAACCTGGTGACAATCCGCGGCTCATCAAAGATCTACTCAATCTACCTGAGTCGCTAGTGGCAAATTTTGAGCGTGGTAGTGAAAAAACTTTGCCACTGGCGATGGAGCATTACCCGGACAGCACTAAGTGGCTGCTCACCCAGAAATCGCCTCATATAGCCGATTACTTCGAGGCGCCGGATAGCAACGAGGCTGCTCGAGCGCTAGCAGATCTGCAAAAGGAAGCAGCTCGCAATCCACAATTGCAGCCGCAGTTCAAGGTTCTCTCACTGCTCGATGCCGAGCTGAGATCCTTTGAAGCGGCCTCAGTCTTGCGTTCTGGAGTCGGGGATCTGTCGGCAGACAAGGCAAACCAATATCTCTCTAAAAGTGTGACGGACCTTCTTCGGCTGGCGCCTGCAGACATTGGCCAGCGACTCTTGAGGCAAAGTCCAAAGGATATAGAGGCGTATTTGAAAACAATCACGGACCCGGTCGCTCGCGAGGCCGCAGAGACTCTTACTAATTACGCCAAGTCCGGAATACTGTTTCAACATCTGCCAACCGCCATGCATGATGTAGCGATGGGGCAGCAAAAAGAGAGCCAGGATTCACACTCGGCGGCTACGGAGTTTTTGCGCAATCCTTTTGATGCATATTCCAGAACCAAAGTAATCAAAACATTTACGGAAAACGATCGCGCAACCAGGACCAACTCGCTGTCAGAAGAAGTTCGTGAATTAGAAGGACTGGACCTCGCTATCAAGTTCTTCCAGGCAGGCGATCCCGAGAATGCTCGAAAGTCCGCCGGCGAATTGATCGACGCCGCAGTGCAAGGCAATGAATCTGCCAAACGCATTCTCATAACAATGGCTGGAGATCAGCCTTTTGACGAGATGATCGAAAAAGCTCGTGCTGGCTCTCCGGAAATCTTTACGCAAATGAGGAAGAATTGGAGCCCAGATGAAGCTCTTGGGGAGTTGCGAGCTAAGGATGGGCGCAGGGAGCTGGAAAGAGAACCTACTCTGGAAAGAGTCAATGAGTTGTTGCTGCAGTTCTCGAAAGACTCAAGCACCGCCGGTCAGGATTTCAAAAGATGGTTGACAGCCGATCAGGCTCTACGCCAAATCGAAAATCCTGACACGTCGGCGCAGGCGATCAAGAAGCTCGACCGCGAGGCGCTTGCAGGTAATATGCACGCTCGAGCCGCTCTTTCCATCGTCCTTTCTGAGGACAGTGGGCAAGCAGGCACGAACATGTACATTCCTGACCTGGCCGATCTCAGCGATGCAAAACGCAATGAGATCAAAAGACAAGCGGTGGGGACGCTCGCAACCCTTATGAGTAAAGGTAATTCGCTGTCGGAAGGTGAGTTCACTGCAATGACAGAGGCCCTCTCCTCGCGAGACCTCTCTGGACCTGGTGGCAAAGAGTTAAGAGCCGCCATAGAAATGACTGTAGATCGAGCATGTAATCAGCCATCTGAGCAATCAGATCCTTCATCTGTCTTCAAATCTGCACAACAAACCGAGATTGCATTGCGTGGAATTTTCACGAGTATCACCACATCTGGCGGCAAACAGAAGGCAGCGGCAGAGCTCTATATTCGTGCGGCTGAGAGTAAAAACAATAGATTTGCATTGTTAGATGGAGCAACGACAGGACGCGATTTCGGCAAACAAATTGATTCTCTGTGCTCCATCGCCGATCGTTCCGACGCTGCGATTATGATTCTCGCCGGCATCACAAAAGGAGCCGGAGAACAAAATACATCCGATAATGCAAATCCCGAATACAAGCGCATCAATCCGGATCCAAAAGTGAAATTACCGGACCATGGAGAACTGTCTAACAAAGCTTCAGACGCTTTAGTCAAAGCAGCTTCTCAAAATCCTAAAAATCGCGACGACGCGATGGCAGCGCTGGTCGGTGATACCGCCGGTAAGGACTTATCCACACTCAATGAAAAGACGCTGGCAACGATCGCTGCCCTAAATGGTAATGATATCCCCGATTACGTGCACGATTCTCTTAAGAAAAGCATATTACAAGAAAAAACGGATCCGTTTGGAGCAGTCGACGGCATACTCAAGCTGGGCAAGTCCATATCTGATCGGGATGCTGATGTCGTGGTTCAAAAGTTGCTCGAAGTCGGGTCGACGGATCCAAAGCGAACGGTTAATCAGCTGCTGAAAATGGCGGAGACGGCAGACTCTAACTATGCAAAAAGTATCGCGGTCTTAGCGCTCGGAGCTAAGAATTGGCAGGGGGTCAATCTCGGACTCAGAGGCTCAGACGAGTTGCAACGAGTTATGGACATTAAGGAGGCGAACAAAAACAATCCGACTATCGAACTCGCGGTTTCGAAATTGACTCACGGTGCAGGACAACCACTATCGCTGGAGGCGATGTTCAAGGACAAGGGTTGTCAAATTGACGATCAGGCGATTCACACCCTCGTAGAAAGGGCTAAGCAGAAATATTCGCCCGAACAGATGCAACAGATTGTCCACCAGATGATTATGTACAACGCTCTGCCCGATGGTCTGCGCTCGG
This sequence comes from uncultured Candidatus Obscuribacterales bacterium, assembly GCA_964541355.1. Classification (GTDB taxonomy): domain Bacteria; phylum Cyanobacteriota; class Vampirovibrionia; order Obscuribacterales; family Obscuribacteraceae; genus JADYXR01. The sequence goes on along the minus strand of CAZISK010000096.1, from coordinate 10,365 downwards.
AGTTTAGCGGTTCGCGTGAAAAGCTTGAGGATGGAAAAACGCTCTCGCTCGGCGGACGGCACATCGAAGCAAAAACGGTTAATTCCTCAGACCAACTGAGAGAGCTCCTGCTTGGCAGCAAAGATTTGTATTTAGCCGAGACTACACCGGTATTACTGGCAGTGCGCGCCTTAGAGGCTGACTCCGTTAAAAAGTTGCCGCCCGATTTTGTCGAGAAGTTGCGTTATGGTCAGGTCGCTGCCGGCGAGCCGATTCCGGTGAGCGTTCTGGCCAATTGCGGTATCACGCAGGCGGAGATCGCGCGTCTCAAACCAGAGCACCGCCAGTTGCTCGATGGCGTGCTGGTGTTCGCTCCGGTAGCTCAGTCAGTGCCGGACCTGTCGAATAAGTCTATTCCGGCAAGCGAGTTCAACCGGTTGGCAGATATTGTCCGTGCCAAACTAAATGATGGAAAAACCGAGCAGTTGATAGACGGAACAACGTTTTCCCTCGCAGGAAAGACGCTCGACGCGGATACCGTCAACTTACTGCCCCCGAAGATGCGTCAATCCTTAACCGGTTCGCAGGCACCGCTCGAACAGGGGCGGGTACTAAAAGACCTGAGCACCATCAAACTCGATTCAAAGCAGTTCAACGAGCTTACTCCGGAGCAGAGAAAAGGTCTCACGAGCATCTCGCAGCGCGTGGATTCGCTCACTCTGTTGGGGCAGCTGGCCAACCATACATTGGATGCTACAGACTCGCGAGTCGCTTTCCTCGCATCACCGGACTTCGAGAAAAGAGTTCAGTCCGCACGAGATACGGCAGAGAAGGAGCAGCACTCTCTGGAGGTTGACCTGGGAATTCTGGTCTCCAGGAAAGATCGCAAACTCAACGAGCTTGCTAGTCATACTATCGATGGCATGAGCACCTGGGAGTCATTAACAAGTATAGGTCATGACCTGGAGAAGTCGATTTGGCGTGGTCTGCCAACTGTCCTCACGGACGACACCCAGTTCGAAAAGACGCAGCGCGATCTCGTCAACGGCATTCACTATACGGAAACAGAGCTTTCCATGCGCGTTTTGGACAGTCAGAGGATAAGCGCTCGATTTCAAGGGCTCGACGTTGCGACAAAGTCGTTTGAATACTCGAAGGCCAATGCAAAAGGCGATCGCGATCGTGCAGACGAATGCGCACTGAATACGACACTGCGTTACGGTCTGGCCGCCATCCAGAACTCGCCAGAGATGCGGTCCGGGCTGCTGGCACGTGGTGAAGGTAGCGACGCTGGTGTATTCGCTCGGAGAAACCTGCCCGGTGAAAAAGCATTCGAGACCCTAATCAACAAGGATTACTCCACCGACCCGAAAGGCATTGATCGAGTAGACGACGCACTTGAATTGCTGTCAACCATGCAACCGCACCAGCAGCTTGCCAAGCGCAACGACACATCAGTAATGCGAACTCTGGCACTTCAGCAAATTGATTCAACGCCGGCTTTCGTGAAACTAAGAGACTTGAACCAAAAGGTCTTCTCGGATCTTTCGGTGCTGCAAAGAGAAATCGAAGCAGGCATGTCAGGCGACAAGTGCGAGGACTTCTTCAAAGACTCTCAGCAACGGGCTTTGAGAATAAAAGAGGCTCTCAAGACTCTCGACCAGAAGGACTTCGACCAGTTGCGAGAGCTAAAAGATTCAATCGAAAGTAGATTGCGCATCGAGCCAGATCAACCGGGTGCAATAGCAGATGCTGAATCGCGCAAGAGCCTGAAGGACAGAGCGAAGGCAATCGATTCGCTTTTGGAGAACCTGGATCCGCAACACCCTCATTACAAACTGGATTCGGAACGTAAGCAGCAGTTGCAGCAAGATCTTGCCAATGTGCAACAACGAATAGATCGGCCAACTTCAACAGAACAGTTGAACAAAGATCAACGCATCAAGGAGATATTCCTGACTGAATTGCGACAGATCAATCAGGCCGAACGCGACGGCAACGGAAGAGGTCGGCTCGACCGCATTCTGTCAGAACTGTCTAAGCCAGAGTGGAAAGTAAATGATTGGGTAGATTGGGTCAAGAATGACGGAGTAGTTATGGCTGCCTCTATCGGTGGTGCATGCGCTGCATTGGCCATAGCGACCACTATTGTAGTAGCATCGGGTGGTACAGCGGTACCGTTACTGGTGGCAGCTGCGGCGATGTCTGCCGGCGGCTTGATCGGCAGCCAACTAGCACTAGAAGCGCAGCATGGACTCGGAATGAGAAGTCACGGTTCGGAACTTGGCGATTACGTCAGAGGCGATAAAAAAGTAAATGAGGACGGTTCATTGCGCGATATGACCATTGGTGATGTGGCCGGTAAATACACTTTGGATTTTGCTGAGGGCACAGCCTTTGCGGCCATCGGAATTTACGGCGGGCAGGCCCTGGGCGAGGTTCTGCAACCGGTTGTGAATCAAGCCCTGGCCACAGCAGGAGTCAGCCTTGGCAAGGTTGAGCAGCAAGTAGTGGTCGAAGCCGTGAAGCGTAGCCTGACGCAAAAGTTGCTCTCTACAGCCGGACAAAGCTTTTGCGAGCACCTTAAGAGCATGACTATTTTTTCTCTCGCGGCAGAAGCCACAAAGGCAACCACGAAGATAGCACTGGAGAATGCCGGTATAAAACTCAACGCCGATCAGGAAAAAGCACTCGATATGGCGATCTTCATTGGACTGGGCGCCGCATTTTCTGCTGGACGTCCGATTGAGAATGGTGTCGCCAAGCTCGAACTGAAGCACTCAGAATTAAAACGGATGGGGGGTTTGGATGCCGTTCAGCGAGAATTGGAGCTGAAGGGTCTTGCTGTAAAAAGGACACCGCAAGGAAACATTTCCGCAACACATCCGGATGGAAGAGTTCTGGAGATTCGCTCGGTTCCGGATGTTGTCGAACCATCGCCAGTGCCCGAAAAAACAGCCCCAAACAAGCTGCTGTCCGCACGTGCTCTAGAGCCTGTTCAACTCTCTGATTCAACCAGACAAGCCGTGGCGCCTGACGATATCAATTTATCCGCCTTCGAAGGCCCGCACACGATGGCTTTTCCACCGGATCCAATTAAGCTGAACAGCTTCATTTTGAAATCATGCGGTCGTACCGATCTTGCGCAGCTTATACAGTGGAGAGACACTGTTACTGCCGGCGAGCAAAAGCTCTTGCGAAACGATGTTTCCGAATCGACGAAAACCGAAATCAGAGAGAACATACGAATAGCACGACTAAGACTCTCGATGATTCCTCTCGACGAGGCTACAGAAACAATTGTCTCGAAGATAGAAGAGCAGTATCGACCAGTGTTAGACACGATCCGAGAGTTCGCTGATCTGAAACCTCTACAAGAGGAGCTCGAGAATATCCACAGGAAGGCACGAGAGGTTAGAGATACCCCTGAAGAAGATCCACTCCTTGAAGTCGCAGAAGAAAAAGAGATTGACCTTCATCGCAAACTCATGGAGACCGAAATAAAGCTTCTTCGTGCAGCGAAAGCAGTCGATACAGCCGATCAATTTCAGGTTCTCAAAATCGCTTTCGCAGATGCTACAGGCACAATCTCGCCTGGAGAATACATGTTTCGTGGAACCGAGCGCGGATCCGAACATCTCGATGGAATGAAGATAATCGTTGAAGATTCTCCAGTCTCGCAAAAGTTGCTCTCCGAGTCTGTCGCGTCTCTCACTGAGGCAGGCCTCAGGCCAAAACAGTTGGTGTTGAAACCATTTGATTTTGCGGCAGAGGGACATTTCGATATCCGATTCTGGGAGATAATGGTAAACCCTAGCGGAGATAATTTTCGAGTCATTACCCATGAAGGTGGGCATATGTACGCACATCAAATGGTCGACCAATTGCCGGTGGAAACACAAAACATCTTGCGCGATTCCTGGCGGAGGAGCGTTGCCAACGCCGGTGAGAGGATGGCCGATGTTGCGCTAGGCAAAGACAGAAACACTACCAACTCTGTGGTGAAAAACAGCCTTGCACAAGATTTGCTGGAGACAGCCCTGACCGACACTAGATCGAGGCAACCCGGTACTACCGGCGGTGACCGAGCTCGCTATTACATCTGTGACTCCGAAGTTTTTGCTGAAATGTCGGCTTTTCATGCGGTAAAACAGCGCCTTTTGGCGAGTAAAAAAAATCCAGACTATCGTCAGTTAATTGAAAAATTCCGCGCCGACAATTCCGATAGAGCTCATATCCTTGATTCTCCCGAGTTCGAGCAGCATTTCAAACTTCTTGAAAAATTGGTGTTTGATCCGAGAGTCCAAGCCCAGAAAGCGTTTAAAACATATCAAGATCAATTCGGAAGGCAGGAGATGGATTCTCTGAAGGAAGCGTTGAGAAGCAGACCTTCTTTATCGGAACAGCTCGATGTCGTCAAAGAGGCAACGAACCAAACGAAAGCTCGAATGCGAGGCACCATTATCGATCAACTATTCGCAAAGGAGCTAAAACTCAATCCAACAACTATGGACGTGGAAAAATTTGATTCCGACACTAAGGATAGTTACGATGAATACTGTCGGCTGAAAAACAGTACCTACAACCCGACCAGTGATACTAAGCTTACAACAGAAGCTCGTACTCGATTGACTGAACTGCTCGACACAGTGAAAGCCATCGAAGCACTCAATCATCCTGTTGTCGAGCAGCGCTTCGAAGAGATTCTCAAAGAGAGTAGGAATAACGACACAATGACTCGTCCGAGCGGTACTCAAAAACCGAAAGCAAAAATGAACGTTGATGAAAACATGAATTTCCCTGGCGCTCAAAAAGGAGATCCGCAAAGCACGAAAACAGAACAACTTCTCCTTAGTGAAAAACCTCAGGGAAAGGTATCGGTTACCGATTTACAAACGAAGTTAGATTCCGCGACCCTGTCGTCACAAAATAGGGCGGCATTGCAAATGCTTCTGAGCTGCGGACAGGGTCTAATTGTTGAACGAGCCCTGGCAGTGCCGGAGCCACTCCTGGACAAGCTAGGATTTCACGAAGCCTTTGCGTCATCCGATATGCAAAAGCTGGAAAACGCCCTTCGTTTAGCTAAGTGGTACAGCGCGTTGCCCGAACAGCTTCGACTCAAGGCGTTCGAACTCGAACCGGCAATTAGAAAACAGTTCGTAGACTCAGCGCTGACTGACTCCGCGGTTCCCACTACTGAAAAGATCAAACAGCGCCTGGAGCAAGCATCCGAATATCAGAAGAAGCCGAAACTAATCGATGTATGGAGGCAACACGCCACCGCCGACATTGCCGATGCCCTTGCAGACACGGAGTTCGAACATCTGCGAGCTGAGTCCGACAACATTCTCGGTCTGGGAGCTGAAACCGAAGCGGCTATCCAACTGGCGCCCTGTCCGGAGTATCCACACGGTGCGGCTTTCAAAGTATCGGCGATCAGAGGTGGTTGGGAAAGCAATTGGGGACGTCGACCATTCGATGCGGAGCTTCTTTCCGAGCCGGTTCAGCTCGAAGGCAGCAGCTTCCTCGATAATCACTACGCCTACGTGCAAGAGCTGGCACCAAGGGTGACACCATCTGACGATTCAATGGATCGCTTTATTAAGAAGCTGGGAAGTAAGTACGAATTCGCAGATGGTGGACTGAGGCAGTTAGGCGAGCGCCTCACTACAGGAGAGCTTGTTCTCACCGATTATGGTGCCGTCGTTCGGTCCGGCGGAAATACCAATACGGCCTACAACATTGAAGGACAAGCTATTGCGGCGCGCGATGAGATGGAAAATCAAGTACGGAACAATACCGATAGACAACGGGCTCATCGCAAACGAGAAGCACGTCTTCGAGTGGCAGAGCAGGAGGACACTATTCGAAGGAAATTGGACACTGACTTCACCAAAGAGCAGCAAATTGTCATTCAGGAGCTGCGTGACGGTTCGAAGATCAAGGATGCTGCCGTGCGCCTGCTTTTGGAGAGAAACCATACCGACTTTAGCGACAGCAGGGAGATTGAAAAAGCCGCGGAAGAGGTCAGAATAATCAAAAAAAGAGCGCGTCAGGCTGGCATTCTCGACTAGCGACCCGATAGCCGGTATTGGCTTCGTGATGCACTAAGCCGATTTTTCAAGTCTTCGACAATATGTTATGGTCGTCTTCCAACCCACGCTGTATTATTGCATCGGTTCGCCAATCTACAATCATGACCGAAGAGTATGAAGCCGGAACTATCCAAAGTCGAGAAATACCCCATCATCACTCCTCGGGCAATGGCAAGCGCGGAAGGCGCAGGGCGAGTTTATCTAGGAACATTCGGGGCGTTGACGACCATCTGGTTGTTATTTTCAGCGCTGGCCGCACTTGAGGTAGGTTGGCAGCTCCTTTCTGTTTTCGTCCTATCGTTCTTTCACCTCGTCGTAAACGCGGTCGGAGATGATGGTCGCTCTCAGATCGACCTGAAAGCGAAGGGACTCGATATAAAAGACCGTTATCTGACCGCCATCATTCCCTGGGACTGGCTCGTAAAAGTCGAAATAAGGCAGCGCAGGTTCAGTTTTTTTCCCAACTACGTCTATTTCAAGTTCAAAGACGGATCAGACGTACTTATTCTCTGGGACGATGTGCGCGATACCATCGACTCGACAACTCTCATCTCGTGTGTGCGCACCTGGGCTCCCCATGCCACAGTTAAAGGCGACGTGAAGTTGACGAAATCAGAATCAATCGCTACATATACCGAGCTCTGGCTCAAAGACATGAGTCTGACCAAGACAGAAAGACGCCTCAGACAAGATCAGACAATTTCTGAAGGAACCATTCTAAGCAACAGCTACCAGATCGAACGCATTTTGAGCGGAGGTGGACAAGGCACCGCCTATTTGGCTTCAGTCTTGCCAAATTGCGATGTTCCCAATATGCCACCGCAAGTGGTGATAAAGGAGTTTATTCTACCTTCCAACGATCGTGGACTGAAAAAAGCAACCGACAATCTCATTAAGGAAGTCGCCATTTTGAGGCGCATTTCCCATCCAAGAATCGTTCATCTATACGATTTTTTCATCGAAGACATGCGCGGCTACTTCGCGCTCGAATTTGTCGACGGCGTAACCCTGAGGCAGCTTGTAGCGCAAAGCGGACCGCTAGAGGAAGCCTCTGTCGCCAAAATCGGCGCCACGCTTTGCGCGACCCTTTCGTACCTGCACGAACTCTCCCCACCGATTATTCACGGCGACGTCACTCCAGACAACATCATGGTTGATAAGTCCGGAAGCATAAAACTAATGGATTTCGACGCCTCGCAAGAGCTTACTCGCAACAAAACCAATACCGTAGTCGGAAAACATTCGTATATGTCGTCCGAGCAGTTCAAAGGTGAGCTGGGAGGGTCGAGCGATATCTATGCACTAGGCTGCACCCTTCACTTCCTGCTCACTGGAGAAGATCCAGAACCGATAAGCGAGTCTCACCCCGCCCAAATTTCTAAGACGGTCAGCGAATCGATGGATCAGATCGTTTCACAGGCAACCAAATTCAACCAAGTCGACAGGTTTTCCGATCTAAATAAGATGAGGGCGCGACTTGAGAGACTTTGATAGATCAAGAAAACGCAACACTCCATCCACCATGTCACCTGAGTATGGTGGTGTCTATCGCATTGCACACACACCTTCGTTTGAGAAAGTGTGCATTGCTTTGCTGAAGTTCTTTTGGCCGCTGCTCATATTCGCTACGTATTTTTCAATTTGCGCGCGCAGTCATTCTATCCTGTACATATTTGATGTTATCGGATACATACTCACAGGTCTCTTATTCGTTTCCTATTCTTCCCTCTTTTGTCTGGTACTGAATAAGGACTTCATCCTTCGCCAAAAGGATATAACGCTCCCGATTGTTTTTTGGTGCGCCACGTTCGGCAAACTCAGGTGGAGCTGGTCACAACTCGGCAGTGTTGTATTTTCTAGAAGCGTTCCGGGGTTGACTTCTGCAGATCAGCTCGTTCTCAGCTTCCTGGACTCGAGTTTAAAGGAAGCTATAGACATACATATCAAACTCAAAGACATCGATCAACTTGACCTAAAAAAGCTGATGTATGCAATCGTCACCAACGCACCACATGCGGTGATCGAGCCTTCACTAGAAAAAGTGGCACTAGAATTTTCCACGGTCTCCGGCATCAAGCACCTCAACTTTAACAGTTTCACAAGCCTTTGGGATGATGAGTATTCGACTCGCTACTCACCGACCCTGTTCGTACCACTGGCACCCGAATCCGAGTTAAGAAGTGGAGCGATCAAAATATCAGAGCTTGTCGCCTGCGGGGGCTCCGCTGCAATTTACTCCGCTAAAGACGCAGACGGCGATCAGATCATCGTCAAGGAAGCGGTAATTCCAAAGAACTCGCCCGAAGCGCTGAAAACCAAAGCAATTGAATTGTTCAATCGCGAAGCGCTTCTATTGAGCAAACTGAATCATCCAAACATCGCGAAAGTACTCGATCACTTCGTTGAAAACGAGCACCACTATGAAGTGATTGAATTCATAGACGGTCTTGATTTGAGACGTTTCGTCAAAGAAAGAGGTCCGCAGCCGGAGGATTTCGTACTCAGCTGGGCACAGCAAATCGGCGAGATTCTCGTGTACTTACACACTCAAGATCCACCAGTCATTCACCGAGATCTAACTCCCGACAATCTTGTCTTGAGAGTAGACGGTCAGTTGGTCCTGATTGACTTCGGCGCAGCCAATGCCTTTGTAGGGACTGCCACAGGGACAATGGTCGGTAAGCAATCGTATATGCCACCAGAGCAGCTCCGAGGAAAGGCGGTGCCGCAAAGCGACATCTATGCTCTCGGCTGCACATGTTACTTTTTACTGACCGGCCGAGATCCTGTTCCCCTGGAAGTCTCGCAGGTCGATAAAAGTTCGAATCTCAGCTTGAAATTGAATCCTTTCCTGGCAAGATGCACCGCCACTGAATTCACAGATCGATACGCGTCTTCTCGCGAGCTTCTTAACGACATTCGAAGAATTCGTCAGCATCGACTATTAGACGCTGCTTCAGAACCTATCCACAAGACGACTTGACGACTCTGTCTCTATATACAACGGCTGGATGCTTTCGTTTGCGGTCTCGCAGCACGAGGCGATCTTACGGTCAAACAGTGTATGGTTTGTCTCGTGGACGAAGCAAGCGGAATTCCTTTTGTAGCCTCGCTTCGTGTGCGACACTTTCTTCCGGATAGTAAGTATGAGCAGATAAACTCGGAGTTTTCCACATACACTAATCTACCGAAGACTGCAGACCCACAGCTCAATAATCTGATGACGCTGATCAACCAGCCGAATCCGCACATCGTGGCAAGGCAAAAGCTTATCGACATACTCGAGAAGGATGGACTCTGGGGTGCATGGGAAGAAGTCATCGCTCTCGAGAGTCGGACGCTCGATCCGCTCAATATAGATCCGAACTCTATCATGGTGCGGAAAGCCGCTGTCTCGACTACCCTCCGCGATATAGCGGAGAGACACGGGCAGCACGAGACAGAAGCGATGTTGATCAGACAAATGAAGCGTGCGCTCAAAGCTTTGAATTGGAGGCACGATCCTGAGGCGCTTTCGTCCGATCGCAGAGGAGAGTCACCAATTGATCAGGAGTACTACGAGCTTCATCGCCAGAATACGTATTGGCCCAAATTCCAAGACACGGTTAACAAATATAATAAGGTCTCCGAACTCAATCGAGAGTTTCAATCGATGTCGACTAATCCCGAGGGAGAATTGGCATTCAGTCAGCTTGGGCAGTTCATGGATGGGATGATGGACAATCTGTATGAGATGATACCCGGTGTTCAGCAACTCAGTGGAAGTATCCCACCGCCCGCTCCAGATCTGAATATGCAAAGAGCTCTAGATCTAGAGACCTACATTAGGCAGCGCCGGAGCCATCGATAAATGCAGAGCCTGGGCAGATCTGCGGAAGTCAACCAAAACTCGCGATAACCACGCGATACCCGGTTTATGAGGTGCGACGGCCCTGATTGTGAAGTTCTCACACTCTTGGTCACGTTTTGGTCGAGAAAAAAACTCAAACTGCACATCGGCAATGCGAGGGTACACAATGTACGATCTTGAATCAGCAAATTGCAATCCATTTAGCCAAGACTCAGACAGCGGTCTCGTTTTCAGTGATTGCTTCGATGAGGATCCGACGCCATCGAAAAGTAAGCTCGATTGGCTGCCATCCCCAAGTCCAGAGAATGAACAATCGCGGTTCAGTAGCGCAGCGGAGGAATTGCTTCGTGAAGCAACCACCTTTGCACTTTTCGGCCGTTCGACTATGCTCGGCAAGCTGTCTTCTCCCGGTCCTGTCATGCTCGGCAAGCTGTCTTCTCC
>CAZISK010000095.1:0-13782 GCA_964541355.1 uncultured Candidatus Obscuribacterales bacterium | reverse complement strand
CTGCGACGCTTCGAGCGAAAACTTCTTAGATTCAGCCAGCCTGAATAATGAAAGCTTGATAGTGTGGTGCCTCAATCACCCGTGCATGTCGAGTTAGCGTCCTGCCGAAGTCGCAACGAGTTGACATCCGCCGCCGGTGGCGACTTAGTCCCCAGACCTTTTTCTACCGCGTCATACGCTTGCATTCTCGACCAGTTGATGGCACGCCAATCGGCTTGCCATGCATGAGCGAGCTGCCCGCCGAATCGATCTCTCACGACCTGGCGATCGTTTAAAGGCAATGCAGTCAGATTGTCCATCAGAGCAGGAATAGCGTCATTGCTCAAGGTAAGAGCATACTCCACATCGAACCGGTGCCCCTGTTTCATAAAATCGATGTTACTTCTCACAATATGATCGTCCGGATTGAGGCAATGCAATGTTCCAAGAACGACAACGCCAGATATCAGCGAGGAGATGGCAAAATACTTTCTTTGGTCGCGCAACACAGTTACGCAGAAAACAATGCATACCACCGCTATCCATCCCATAAAGGCGGTCGTGTAAAAACGCAACTCCGTCTGACCGTATTCACTCTGATAAAGTCTCATGCGCTCAACCGCAGATAGCATGATGATAAAAAGCATGACAATCTGCGAAGCGTTTAGCGCTCTGACCAACACGAGACCAGCCTGTGATGCCTTGCTTACTGCCCAATCCAGATACAAGAGCACCGGTATCACGAGAACCGTGACCGTTACCAACTCGAAGAAGCCCCTGCGTGCATACTCGGAATACGTAAGATTGCTGGTCACCTCTATTAGATTGGCACCACCGAAAAAGTATCGTGCCTGAACAACTACAAACGAGAGGAACAACAAGTTGAGCAATCCAAGTATCACTCCAACTTCGACCTGGCCAAGCGAGAGCGACTTTGGTTGAGACTTAATATCTTCCGGGGCGAAACGCTTTGAAATTTCACCAATACTCATGCACCGAAAAAATCCGCTTGCGCAAAAAATTGAGATTGCAGTCAGCATGGAGTGCTGAAAGAACTGACCAGAATCAATCTGCAAACCCTTCCTGAGGATCCCTTCGAACGCCGCATCCGCAGACGCGAACAGTCCGCCAAAAACGCAAACCAAAGGAATGGCAAGAAGCAGGCCGCGTGCCACCTGACGAATGCGAGTCCTGGTGGTCTCGCTGAGCATTTCTCTCCAACCGATCTCTTTTGCAATGAAAACAAACGGACTAAACAAAAGTTGTTCTGCGAATTGCACAGGCGTAAGCAGGTAATGCACCACTCCAGCTGTCGAGACTCTCAGCCCCATGACGGATATCGCCGTCAGCCCGAGAAAGAAGAAAATTACACCAACGTCGAGAGACCGGAGAACTGGAGAGTCTCGCCAGACACAACCAGCAGCCAGGAAGAGCGGTGGCACCAAGAACCACGAGCTCTTCCATCGGCTGGTAGGCTTTGTGCGGCAGATTAGGGTCAACGATGCAAGCGTTAGCATAACTAACCACACAAAGAGACTTAGGCCCCAAGGCACAGACTTGAACAAGGAGTCATGAAACAGCAGATCGGTGACTAAACCAGTCAACACTGCAGCGATGAGCGTCAGAATTACACTATTCATTCGATTATTCTCCACGCGAAAGACAAGACCGGCTGGTCCGATCTCTCGGAGGTATGCAAAACAAAATGTACTCGGCGATGAGACACACCTGGCCGGCGGCTCGAAGGAGCGCTGCACCACGCGTTTCAGTTGTCTTCAATCAGCATACATCAAAACCCAAAACTGACAACGCCACCTTGCACCATTCCTCAAGCGAGCAAACGAGTGCACTCTTCGCAATGTCGCTACAGTAGGTCAATAGAGCGCCCTGTAAACCTTGAGTAAAGTGCGCCAAAACATCTGTCGGCGATCAAAATACCATCACCAAAGTTGTGCATTTTCGCAGTTACTCACTATAAATAGATCTTGTTACACTCCCGATTCATGCGCTTCTTCATGTTCCGATCTAATGGATTAAACCATGCCTTACATGGCCTTGCGTTTAACAAACAATCTTCTAACAAATGTAGAAAGCCAATAAACTAGAATCGGGACAAGGCGTAAAACTCGCAATATGACACGCTATTCAACATTGACTTCCAGCACGTAACCGAAGCCTTTTCTGGTGGTAATCTGAATCGAGGCGTGTTCGGATTCCAGCTTTTTCCGGATCTTCGTGATGTAAGCTCTGATACTGTCCGGAGTGACCTCCGATTCAGTGGACCAGACTCGTTCCAAAAGCACATCCGCAGGGAAAGCATGGTTGGGGTTGCGCATGAGGAATTCGAGCAGCGAGAATTCCTTCGGAAAGATCGAGCACTTTCTGTCGTCGATCAACATGATACCGTTGGCGACATCAAGACTGACATTACCCAGCGAAAGAACAGTAGACTTGATTGCCTGAGGTCGCCGCATCAGCGCTCTCAAACGAGCCAGCAACTCAACATTTTCAAACGGTTTCGTCAGGTAGTCGTCGGCACCCGAGTCCAGCCCTTTTGCCTTGTCTACCGCTTGATTCTTTCCGGTCAGCATCAGTATCGGTGTCATGCCATTACCATTACGGTACCTATTCAGCACGTCTATGCCGGTCATGTCAGGCAGTCCCCAATCCAGAATAATCAGGTCGTAGTGCTCGGATTGGAGACGGAATAACGCCTCCTCACCTGTCTCAATCGCTTCGACGACATAGTTTTGTCGCGTCAGAAACACCTTGAGCGACGTCATTAGAGCCAGATCGTCTTCGACTAGTAATATCTTTGACATGCGTGCAGATAAATCAAGAATCCGGGGCAGCTACACCATTGTTTGCGCTGTTTAGTTTGTACCATCACATGTCGGCAGTTTAAACCAAAATTCACTGCCGCCGACCGCACTCTTTCGAACACCGATAGTGCCTCCGTGGGCCGTGATAATCGTCTTGCATATCGCCAATCCCAGCCCCATGCCATGCGGCTCTTCATCAGATGATACATTCAGGCGCTCGTAGGTTTCGAAAATCTTTTCAATATACTGATCTGGAATGCCCGGTCCGTTATCGGCAACAACAACTTCGACGAAGTCGCCCGACTCCAGCACATCAACCTTAACTTTGGAGCCCTTCGGTGAGTACTTCACGGCATTGGAAAGTAAATTGACGAGCACCTGTACAATCCGGTCCGGATCAGCGATAACTTGGATCTCCCTGGGCTCCGCGCTGATCGTCGTCTTCTTGGATTGGGCATAAAGCGAAAGGCTTCTTAGCGATTGCCTGATGCAATCAGCAATGTTGATGGAACGTGAATCGATCTGGAATTGACCAAGCTCTATCTGCGGCAGATCAAGAAGATTGTTAGTCAGCGTCATGAGCCGGCGAGACTCTCCTGTGGCATTTGCAACTAGTTCCCGAAGTTCCGGCTCAAGCTTGTCGGCAGCTTCTTCGTCTAGGAGATCCAGCGTCGTCTTGATCGTGGTCGCAGGAGTCCTGATATCATGACCGATCATGGCGACGAAATCTTGTTTTATCTTTTCCGCTCTTGACACATTTTCAGCCATGTCATGAAAAGCCTTGTCGACGCTGCCAATCTCATCGGTCACCATCAGCGGTGGCAAAAGCGGCTTCCTTTTCGAGAAGAGGTCGACGTTGGATAAAACCCGTTTCAAACGCTGTTCGATATTGCGGGCGAAAAAGTTGGCAATCCAGAAAGCGATCAGGAGATTTCCCACCAAACCGACCAGCATTACCTGCCGAATCGCGTTCCTGCGCTCTTCGAAGCTCCTGGCCGCTTTTCCGTGAGCGGCTAGTTCTACGCCGGCGAGCGCACGAGCGGTGTGAATTATCTTTCTAACCCGATTGTAGCCGGTCATCCGTTGAACGTTGTCGCCAACATGCTGACCCTCGTTGATCAATCGCTTTTGATCTCGAAGCGCAGCGATTCCGGACTGCATCTCGCCGTTCAGATAACCGAAGACCTTTTCATCATGTCTTGAGTTCTCTTTCAAGAAGCGAAGATCATTATTGATGTCCTTAATGCTCGAATCGAATTTGTCGGACGTAAACTCATTTTGCGTGTAGGCATACATATATAGCGCACCGGATGCTTCGTAGGCTTGTACGAACAAACGATCAACCGCCGAGATTATCTCTCGTGCATGGACCTCATCTAGCGTCTCCTGTTCTGCCCGAGCCAACTCCTTCATAAGAACTGCAACAAAAATGAACTGAAAGAGCAGCGGCACCGCCACGATCAACAGCCCTTTTTTCCGAATGCTTAAGCGAATTGGCACGCTTCAACAAAATCCGCGACAAGAACGACAGATCTACTGTACATCCTGCTGACAAATTAGTCGACGGATGAGCCGAAGAAGGAGAGTCGCATGACAAAGAACAGGCGTTTGGAAGACGCAGATCGCATCATCCGGTTCCGTATATAGATAGAAGGAGCGCAAAAAGTTCTTGAAAGCCTGGAAATCAGGACTCCAGAAAGGCGCGAATGGCATCGGCTGGGCGCCCAAGAACCGCTTTCTTTCCGCGTTCAACAATTGGTCGTTGCATCAGGTCCGGATGCTTAACCATGAGTTCTACCAGCTCGTCTTCGCCCAGTTGTGCCTTGGCGAGCCCTAAATCGCGGTATATACCTTCTTTGGTGCGCAGCAGCTCCCGAGCGCTGATTCCCATCTTCGTGAGCAGCCCGTTGATTTGACTCTTCGATAACGGCTCGACATAGTAATCCACCTTGTCAAAGTCGACGCCGCACTCTGTCAGAATCTTATTGACTTCGCGACAGGTGGAGCAGGTTGGTTTTTCGTATACGGTAATCTTGTCGGTAATCTTGTCGGTCATCTTGAGCCCTTTCCGTGATATATCCAGGCATGGTATCACAGACAATCTGGTTCGAAAATCTTGTTTCACCACTGCAAGACTACTTCATAAAGATGTGCAATAATTTTCGCAAGAATGACGACTGCCGCCTCCCAATCCATACGCAAGATCATTCATGTGGACATGGATGCGTTCTATGCTTCCGTGGAACAACGCGATAATCCGAGCTATCGAGGATTGCCGGTTGCGGTGGGCGGAACACCAGAAGGAAGGGGAGTGGTGGCAGCCGCGAGTTATGAAGCTCGCGCGTACGGTGTGTTCTCCGCGATGCCGTCGCGAACCGCGATTCAAAAGTGCCCGAGTCTGATCTTTGTCCGTCCGCGATTTCATGTCTATAACGAGATATCGGGGCAGATTCGAGCGATTTTCCATCAGTACACCGATTTAGTTGAGCCACTCGCGCTGGACGAAGCATATCTGGATGTGACGTGTAATAAGCATGGGCTGCCGTCGGCGACGCTAATTGCCAAAGAGATCAAGCGGCAGATATTAAGGGAGACTTCCTTGACTGCGTCGGCAGGCATTTCGATCAACAAGTTTTTGGCGAAAACCGCATCTGGTATCAAGAAGCCAGACGGACTGTTCTTGATTCCGCCGGAGAAGACCGAACAGTTTATGGAAGAGCTGGCGATTGAGCAGTTCTTCGGCGTCGGTGAGGTGACCGCTCGAAAAATGCACCTGCTCGGTATAAAAACTGGAGCCGATCTGAAAGCGTGGACCGAAACGCAACTGGTTGAAAAGTTTGGAAAAACGGGAAGCTTTTTCTATGCCATCGTGCGGGGACGCGACGATCGACCGGTCTGTCCGAATCGCATTAGAAAGTCAGTAGGCGCGGAAGAAAGTTATGCTGAAGACCTTAGGGACAGACCGGCGATGATTGCGGCATTGGAGGAGATCACAGCGACGCTGATGAAAAGAGTTATAAACAGCGGCGGGGGGAGAACCTTGACTCTCAAGGTTAAGTACGCCGACTATCAGCAGGTGACCCGGAGTCGCACCGTATATGATACTATCAAGAGCAGGGACGTAATTATGCGGATGGCGATAGAACTCCTTGAAACGACTGAAGCTGAAGCTAAGCGAGTGCGCCTTCTCGGTCTGAGCCTGTCGAATCTAGACTGCGAACGGGAAGCGGATGACTGCGTACAGTTGACCTTGCAGTTTAGCTGAGCTTAGACTCGGATATGGTGCGCCGATCAGGGCTTTTATATGCCGGCGAGACGCCGGCGCTCCCAGTGAAGCGTCGCTCTCTGAGCGGTTCTTCGGTGACTGCGCTCTTCGCATCTACCGAGATGCTCGGTACTCGGGAGTACTCGGGGGTACTCGCATCTACCGAGATGCTCGGTACTCGGGAGTACTCGGGGGTACTCGCATCTACCGAGATGCGCGGTACTCGGGGGTACTCGCGTTAGTCTTCGCCGAAAGACACAGAATTCGCGAAGAACCTCGCAGAGGAGAAACCTGGTCGGAAGCGCGGCGTGGAGCCGCCTGCCCCTGCAGACTTTTAGATTGAGTATCTCTCATTCCATACACCGACCTTTCTTGTTCTATAATGATCGACTTCAAACAGCCAGGGGATTGGAATATGAACTGGGTCTCACTTATCACTGCCGTAGCTTTGGCGGCGACACTTTCTTTTGGCGCTTTTGCTCAATCAAGCGGAACTTCGACCAGCCAGGAGCTGGAATCGTTAGAAAAGCGCTTTTTCATTCACGACTTTTCGAAAGAGTCGATCGAACAGCGCCTCGAACGCATGGAGAAGTTTACTTTCGGCGAAGCGGGTAAAGGCTCGGCGCAAGCAAGATTGTCTCGCATAGCCGCTACGCTCGAAACACATTCCCCGGACACACCACTCTCAAGCCTTACCAAGACTGCGACCAGCGGCGCGAAACCTATCGTCGCCTCGAAGCCGGATTATCCAGCCAGCGCTCCATCCGCACCAGCGGATGATTCCGACGATGGCAGCACAGACTATCCGCATATAACTTTCTTGGAGAACGAAATACTCAATCAGTCGTTCGCCGGTCAACCGCTAGCTACGCGCCTGGCGAGACTAGAGAGCAAGGCGTTTGGTTCGCCATCAAATAATCCAGATTTAAGCGATCGGACCGATGCTCTCGAACGGTACGCCGAAGTTAGACTACACAAAAAGCCTTTTGCACCAAGCCCAACGGAGCGAGAGGACGATGGCGAGCAAGTTGCAACTCAATCTGCGCCGATTCGCAGAGATGATCCAGAAGCTGCCCTTCCTGATCCGCCCGCTGAAAGTGCGCGATTGCTAACTCGCGTCTCCTGGTGCGAGATGCATACATTCGGTAAAACCTATCCAGAACTACATCTTCTCGCGCGTCTCCATCAATTGAACTCCAAGGTCTTTCCACTAAACCACGAGAAAGACATACAGTTGATGGATCATGTCGACAACATTGTCAAAGAAGTTGTGCTTCGCCAACATCCGCCGTCGGTTGCAAGCCGATAACGGTCTACGTTGAGATTTTCCTAATCGGAGAGGGGCAATGCGTTTCCCTCAACGCCTATGAGGGCGACGCATGATTGGCAGGTACCCTCATCGCTGAGGTTTGATCATCCAAGAGGAGATCGAACGAAACGCACAGCACCGGCGTCACGTTGGCGTCGAATAGCCAAAGCACGTGCAACGTTGAGGATTCCCTCGTCGAAGGAAGCTCGAAAGGTGTATGTCTACTGGGAGAGTCGGTGTTCCGCCGGCATCGACATGTTCGATAACGATTAAAATCCGCCTCTTGGTCGAGGTCCAATGGGCGCATGCGTCGCCCCTGCAATCATGGCTGTAGAGGGGCGCCATTGTAATAAGATTGTGATAATTCGATGCTAGATTCTTATCCATGGGTGACTGCAATGCGGTTTCAACGACTTGCGCAGGAAAAGGTTGGTACATCCATCATTTAGATATTCGTGGAGGTCGACTTAATGGTCCTCGAAGCAACGGAACAAGTGGCCAGTATGCCGATAGAAAACAACAACGTCCCACAGATACAACCAACAGAGTCTTTTGCTAACTTGCTCGACGCAATAAGAGCAACATCAAATCAGCCCCTTTTGTCAGAAAATAGTTTGAGCGCGACATCGGACAAGACCAGCTCCGATTCTAGCGATTCTTCAAACTTCCCACAGGACATCAATGTTGCGTCGACAGTTAGCCCGTATCCAGGTGCAGAACAAAAGCATGGAGACAAGCCGCTAGGAAAAACCGAATTAATGACTGAAACGCAGATGACCCCAGAGGAGAAGAAGAAGACTGCGAAAGAGCTTGCCGACAAGATCGCGGAGAAAGGATTTACTAACGCTCCTGAACTTCGCGACAAGATTCGAGCAACGATGCTTCGAGTTTATATGGATGGCGATAGAAATGGTCCTGGAAATGACGAGGCCATGAAGGACTTCGTCGACCAGATCAGTAACGAGTGCCCACAGAGTCTGTGGCTCAACATTGACGAAAACGAGACCAACAAGGATTTCACGGATTTTCGGAAAAGAGCACAGGATGCAATCAATAAACAAGTAAACATGAAGATGGGCACTTGCGGTCAGCTACAACTCCTCGAGACCAAGGCAGGAAAGACCATCATCAAAGACAAGATGCATTTCGCTGCTTCCATCGTAAAAGATCCACCGAAGCGAATATTCGACTGATCGGTTGGTTGATAGTCCATCGCCCAAGGCATCAACCTTCCGACATCTGGTAGAACGAGTCGACATGTGTCGGCTCAATTTATCGACTTTTTGGCTTCTCTCCAGCATGGAATGGAAGAAGTAATACTTCGGGATTGCCTGATTTATAGTGTTCTTGCCTCACTAAATCCGGTAAGGATGGCAGACAAAGAATCTTGACCCCATGACTCTCACCAACCAGCCATTTGCCGGAGCTTGCAATGATGCCTAATTCACGACCGCTTGATTTACCGAAGAACTCATCGAAGCGGTCCTTCTTCATGATGAAGTAGGTCTTTGTATTTGCGTCCCCAACTGTGAGCTGCTCCGGATTCAAAACAGACTCAATCGGACGCTGAAGGTAGAACATCAGTGACGGCTTAAAATCTGCAATTATCGCGATAGGTCCGTCTTGTTTGTCTTTTAGTACTTCCATGACGCGGTGCAGATCTTCGCCTACGAATTTGTAGCTCAAATCAAAGCCAATATGCGAAGCAGAAAAACACATCCAGGCCACACTCGCTATAAGTAAACCGAGTGCGCCTTCGACTTTGCCTTTCGCCAATAACCGGTTTTGATACATCAGCCCGGCACCAAATACAGCGAATGCGGCTATCATGAAAAACTGCGTCGTTCTTGAAGCGGTGCTACTGATCCATTCAAACTTTTCACCTATTTTCGGAAGCAAGTGAAATACATTAGGATCGCCAAACCCGGCAAAGAGTACGATACTGAAAAGTATGAGTATGAGGCCGGCAACAACGAAAAGCATGCTAACAGTTTTCAGATACGGAGCGATTTCGGTCTGTTTTTTCCATTTCAGGCACCACTCATCAAAGGTAAGTGCCACTATTAACGATACCGCCGGAGCGAGCGGCAACATATATGTATGTAGCTTGGCTTTGGAGCTACTGAATATGACTAGAAGAACCAAAAGCCAGCACCAGAGAAAGATTCTCAGGCGATTGCTGTCGCCGACTGCGCGCCCGTCAGTACTTTCGCCTGACCTGAAAGGCAAGCCGGCAGGAAGAAAAACGAACCAAGGGCAGATCGCGTATGCCAACACCGGCAGATAGTAAAACCAGCTAGGGTGGAGGTGGCCAACTTTTCCACCAAATCGCGCAATGTTACCTTTCAACAAAAACGCGTCGGTCCAGAGACCGCCGGTCTGCAACCCTGCCACCACATACCATGGCATCATAACCAAACAGAGAATCAGTGTTCCAACAATCGGATCGAGCCGCCTGACGGCTTCAAGCCATTGCACGCGGGAGCGACAGGTTAGTAGAAGGAACACCCCTATGATGGCGCCGGCGAGAGCAATCGCAAGTGGACCTTTTGCTACGACAGAGACACCGAGCAGTGCATACGCAATTAACCCATACACTCTATTAGCGCCGGAAAGTTTCAGGTAAATCAAATACAACGATGCCGATAGAAGCGCCGTAAACGGCATGTCTACAAGCGCCGTTCTTCCCAGACCTACGCAGAGCGGAGTACATAGCAAAACAGCGGCGGCGTAAAAACCTACTTTCTTTCCTTTAACAGCTCGTCCGAAAAGATAGGTCGCCAGTATAAGCGCTGAACTGAATAATACCGACACAGACCGCGCGGCGAACGCACTCACGCCGAGAATTTTGAAAGCGATCATGTACAACCAATATACAAAAATCGGTTTGTCGAAAAAAGGTTGGTAGTTAAGTTGCGGTATAAGATACTGTCCGCATTCAAGCATCTCGCGAGCACCTTCGGCGTAATAGGCATCAGCTCTATCTATTAGCCCGAAGCTTCCGACTCCAAACAAATATATACTCAATACTCCTGCGGCGAGTATTCCCAGGTAACACCAGTCCGACCGCGTGTCAGCAGTTTCGGCTGTAGAGTCCTTGGCCGCTCTGCACGCTAGTTTCATTGACTATGCCAATCGACAGTCATCGAATTCGGTATCGTCTCTCTAAGAGATCCTATAGCGTAATTGTGTGTAACCAGTAAAAAAATCAATTGTGTGACCTTATTGGAAAGTGGGAAATCATAGTGATAACTGGTGTGCATCCTGTGAAGAAAATTTCGAAGAAACAGTCGGAAGTATCTAGCTACATTTAGAGTCAAAGTCGAAAACTCCGGGAACGCTCTTTGTTCACAAGGACGTCCTTGTTGTGGTGTCAATCCAGCGGCTGAAGATGACACGGCTCGAACCTTACTGCGAAGGAGAGCGAGCTCTGAAGACAGAATTGCAAAGTATTTCACTTGTCAAAAGCTCCCAAAATCGAACATAGTCTCCTCAGAGCAACAGTTGTTTACCTCTCCAACACAGGACGATCACAAAGTTGGGTCAGAATAGGATCACTAAAAATCAGCACCACCTTTTTGCCCAAATGTTCCTATGCGAGTCCTAATCATCGAAGACGACAAAAGAATCGCCGATCCGATTAAGGACGAACTCGAGCACCAAAAGTATTTGGTCGACATTGCCCACGATGGCAACACCGGTCTTGACATGGCAAAGAGCGGCAAGTTCGACATGATCTTGCTCGATTTAACGTTGCCTGAGCTCGATGGCGTCAACATTTGCCAGGCTATTCGGGATGCCAACATAACTTCACCAATCCTTATCCTGTCAGCTCGCAATACGAAAAGTGACAAGATAATGGGTCTTGATTCTGGAGCAGATGACTATCTTACCAAACCTTTCGACCTGGACGAACTATCTGCGCGGGTCCGAGCGCTGAGCAGGAGGTGCAAGGCGCACAAGAAGGCGGTGCTCTCTTCCGGCCAGCTTTCGGTCAATACATCGACATGTCAGGTATTGTATGAAGAGACGCCGGTGGACTTGACTCCCACAGAATACCGGATGCTAACCTATCTGCTCCGCAACCCCAATACACCATTCACGAGAGAGTCGCTTATTGAAAATCTCTGGCTCAACCAGTCTTTGCCGGGAGAGGAAGTGGTCAAGACACATATAAAGACACTTCGAAAGAAGCTGGTCGCAGCCGGTGCGCCTAAGAATTTGATTGAAACCGTCTACGGATTTGGATACAAATTGAATGTATCATGCTGACGAACTGGCAGCACAGGCTCATCCTTCGCAACATAATCGTTTTCATCGTCATTCTGGTAATTTCGGAATATAGGTGCACATCACTTCGCCATTCGCAAAATCTGAGCGACTTAGACAGACAGCGACTGGAAAGATCGTCAAAACGATCGTGGATAAATTCGGCGGCAGGATTTTTGTGGAGAGTAAGCAGGACAGAGGCAGCACATTCCAAGTCGAGTTCAGATCGATCAAACGTTAGAGCTTTCTCCACCGGACTTTTCCTGTTCGAGCGCTTGTTCTGCGGCTCGGCGATACAACTCTTGCGCGAGCTCTGGATTTTTCTCTACGCCCAGACCATCTTGATACATTTTGGCCAACTTGGTTTCCGCTTCGACGGAACCCTGTTGTGCAGCTTTCTCATACCATTTGCACGCTTCCTGAGCATTCTGATCGACGCCTCTGCCAAATCGATACATCTCTGCAAGATTGAGCTGTGCGACCGGGTGCCCTTGTATTGCCGCTTTTTGATACCATTCGAAGGCCTCTTCCGCATCGAGCGCCACGCCTTTTCCAAGTAGATACATTTTTGCAAGCGCCACCTGAGCATCGTCGTCGCCCGCATCAGCAGCTTTCCGATAGGAGACACACGCCAGTCGAATGTTCTGCTGAACATCAAGTCCGTGCTCGTACTTGCAAGCCAGCATCAAAAGAGCATCAAGCTGATTCTGCGCGCATGCCTTTTTCAACCACTCAACCGCTTTCGAGCCGTCTTTCTCCACGCCGATGCCTCGGTCGAACCGCATAGCAAGCTCGAATTGAGAATCAGGGTCACCTGCCTCCGCGGCGGCCTGTAGCCCGACTATAGACTCGTCTACATCTGGTTTCATCATCATTCATTCTATAGCAGAGCACCAAGAGACCGCCCACGCCCCGTTGACAACATCCAAAAAATTAAATGAATATCAAAATATCTTCACTAACCATTGATTCGTTCTCATAATCGCACTACGCTTGCCATCGGTGAAAGGCCTAATTAAGCGCGGTCGTTCACAGGGAGGTTTTCTCGTGAAGCAGGACATCAAGCCGCCAACGGATCCGCAGACCTTCCCGATTGCGAACGCCGGCTGTCAAGCGGACGGCAATACACAAACCCCCGGCAACACGATGGTCAAGATTCGAGAATCAGAGGAGGGCAAATTCTCCTATCGTCTCGAAAAGACATCACCGCAACCGGAAAATGCGCCAACAACCGTGACGTTCGCAGCAAAGAAGAGCGGACCTTCGCCGAAACAAATTGTTCTGACCTGCCTTGCAGCCGCAGTCCTTATCGCCGGCTCCTATTTCGGATATCAGGCTTATCAAAATCATCATGAGGATGCAAAAGCAACCACTAATGGTGCGGTACCGCCAGTGGTGACAGTTACCTCATGCCAGTCGCAATATCAACCAGTCAAGGATTCACTCACTGTGACAGGCAGCGTCTGGGCCTGGGATCCGTTGAGCGTGGGCGCTGAGGTCAACGGTCTTAGAATCACCTCAGTCAATGTCGAGGAAGGCGATCACGTCTACAAAGGACAAGTTCTGGCAACTCTCAACTCCGCCCTTCTTAGAGCCCAGCTGCAGCAAGCGAGGGCAAGGCTGCAATCGAGCCAAGCAAATTACAATAAGGCGATTCAACCGAATCGACCGGAAGATATTCTGGCTCTCAAGGCCGCGTTAGCACAAGCTGAATCGAATGTGGCACAAGAAGAAGCTCGCCGTAAGCAGGCAGACGCCAACCTGGGCAACGCCGAAGTCATGTCGCACCGGTTCACTGAGCTGGCGAAAGCGGGGGCGATTAGCACCCAGGACGCCGAGAACAAGCAAGTCTCCGCGGTCACGGCCCGTGAAGAGGTTAAGAGTGCAGACGAAAAGGTCAACTCATCCAAATTCACAGTCGATCAGGCGCGCCAGCGCTTGCTCATGGCCACTCGCGGTGGACGGGCCGAGGATATCGCAATCTCAAAGGCCAACATTGACGAGATCAAGGCTCAGATTCAACAATATCAACATCAGATTGATCAAACGATCATCAAGGCTCCTGATGACGGTTTAATCTCAAAACGAGATGCTCATATCGGAGACATCACCTCGGTGGGAACTCCGCTGTTCTCCAT
>CAZISK010000094.1:0-13827 GCA_964541355.1 uncultured Candidatus Obscuribacterales bacterium | reverse complement strand
CTCAAATCGTTCGGAAATATCGAAAATACACACAAGAAGCTTGCTTTGTGTACCGTCCATAAACTCAGCAGAAACTTCCATCGGGAATGTCGCTCCCGATTTCTTCTTGCCTTCCAATCGAATTGTTCGACCAGGTGATTCGGATAACTGGCTCAATAACTGGTCGCCGGTGCGATTGCTATTTGGCACAACAAGGTCAAGCAGGCTGAGAGGGCGCCACTCGTCTCTGCTATAACCGAAGATTTTTTCAGAAGTCGGATTCACAGCCTCGATGGCGAGCTCACGATTGACCACCAGTAGTGATACGGGAAGTTTATTAAAGAGAAGTCGAATCCTTTGCTTCGCTTCTGAAAGTTGCTCTGCGAACACATTCGCCGGCCCCGAAACAACTCTCCTGGCAATAATGGACAATCGATCTTCACCTAGTGGAATTCCAATACACGCAAACTCAGGACTGTCACCATGCTCGAACATGAGACGTAAGTTGCAACTCGACGGCTCATCGCGCTGTCGAATATCAGCGAGGAACTGAACCACTCTTTGTGAATCGGTATTTGCCACCAAACTGACAAAATTGAATCCAATCAAAAGCGAAAGATCTTGCTTGTCGTCGGTCTCGTTCTTTACGGAGACAATTTTGCCATGCTTGTTTAGTTCAAGTATCATGCTTAGTCCCTTGGAGGCACAAATTATAGACGAAAGCTCTGTCAAACTACAGACAAGCAAACCTAGATTTATGATGCTCCAAGTACCATTACATCGGTCAGCTAATTTTGTTCAAGCAGAAACATAAGCGCCATTCGCACTGAAAGGCCGGACGTAGATCGTTTATCGATCGACGCAAGGATATTGCGCGTTTTTTCTAAGCGGTGCGCGATGATAAAACCCGCGTAGCTACACACGTTATGGTCAATCCGAGATAGTTTCCGCCGACCTGAGTCGTGGAGATACGCACTCCCAGGGAACAGAAAGTTCACAGTTGCCAAGACATGATTGAGGATTGGGAGAATCGTGTAAGCACTGAAGTGCCAAGTTTCGTTGGTTGCTCGGCTTGTGTAGGAGGTTTTGATGTTTACTGTTTCATTATTGTCGCTCGTAATTTCAACCAGCCTGTCCGCGAATCTATCCGGTCAGCCAACCACGGTAAGAGTGGTTCCTATACAAATTGCCGAATACGATCCGAACGATGATCCCGGCAAAGACCTGACTCGCGATCCACACGATGATGTTCACGACAAAGACTTGCCAGCGAATAATCCAGATGATTACCTGAAAGGTGATTCCGATCCAAAAAAAGACGACGAGTAATCAAAACGAGGTTGTTGCTTGCATTATACTGTGAGGTTAAGCTCTTCGAATTGAACTTTGACAAAACACGTTTGAGACATACTAAGAATGGCGGGTGCCAACAACCCCAACGACGTTTGCGCATCGTGCGGAAAACAGAAATCGGCGAAAACCGGTCTTTCTCTGACTCAGTGGATATTCGAGGCCGATACTTGTTCGTGCCAATCAAAACCTCAATTCCGGACCAGACCCGATCTGTGCAAAACTTGTGGCAAACAGAGGAGTTTCGGTAGATTTGGGTCGATGACGCAATGGATCTTTCGTCATGATCTCTGCGACTGCAATACCGTGGAGCATCGCCCGAAGGATCAGCACGTAAATCGATCAGTCGCTCAAAACGCAACGAAGACTGACAATGGTATGGCTCACGATACCATAGCATCTGTTGAAGCAAGTAAGACCGATGTCAATGCACTGCAACATGGTCCTATTGATTATCATGGACTGCCTCCAGACAGCTTCCCGTTCGATCGATTTCGAATAATAACGGAAAAGGGCAGAGGCAAGTCTGGTATCGTGTATGAAGCCTGGGACTGTCTTTTGCAGCGAAGAGTCGCAATTAAAACAATCAATGCTCAGATTTTGTTGTCGAACGAAGAGCTAATCAAGATTCAAAACGAGGCAAGAACATCTGGACGTTTAAAACATCCCGCTCTTGTACAGGTATTGGATCTCGGAGTAGCGCCGAGCGGAAGACCGTATCTGGTATCAGACTTCATCCATGGTACTACACTGGGCAACCGGATCCGCGAGCACGGGCCGCTCAATCCAAAGGAGGCGCTGCCGGTCTTTCTTCAAATCTGCGCCGGTGTCAACTATGCCCACCAACAGGGCGTGCTGCACAGAGATCTGAAATCATCTAACGTTATGCTCTCGCCGTCCGATGATGACGTCTTTCAAGTGAAGATAATAGACTTTGGGATTGCAAGAGTCAGACAATCACTTTCAGATTCATCGGCGAGGATCGCTGAAATCGGTGGAATCGAGGGAACTCCGTGCTACATGAGTCCAGAACAGGCGACTGGTCGTTTTGATGTGCGTTCTGAAATTTATTCCATCGGAGTAGTGATGTTTGAGACTCTTGCTGGACAGGTGCCCTTCGAGGGCACGACAGTTCTGGACACACTGAATCTGCACGGGAATTCACCGGTTCCATCGCTGGCTGAGTTACGACCTGACCTTGATTGTCCGGACGGTCTGGAGTCCATAGTCCGACGCTGCCTAAAGAAAGATCCCGTTCTGCGATTTCAGTCTGTAGCTGAGTTGCAGCAACAACTTCAACTTTTTTCAGACGCAAATCAAGTTGATTCCCTCCCTCTCGAAACTGAGCCATCTATTTCAGTCACGTCACCCGCTACCAAAAATCCACGCCGGTTTTTGGTAGCGGCGGTAGCAGCCGTTGCAGGTTTGACGCTCTGTTATTGGCTTATCACAGCTGTAAGTTCTATCTTGTCCAATCCATCGTCTAATGAACCGTCGGCTCCAACCGCTCCAGACCCAGAAGAGGTGTTGTCGAAGATCCCTCTGATTGGCAAGGAAATGCCCTGGAGCGAACGAGGCGCCGGCGAGTACTGCGGATCAATGTGGATAAGCGATGCCGACTTTAAAGCCCTGGAAAACATTCCCAATCTGGAGTATGTCGAATCCAGCGTCTCACCTGAGGTTTCCGGCGAAGGTTTATCATATATCAAGCATGATCATCTTCGTTATCTTACGCTGGGGTCAACTAAATTATCTGATGTTGCCTTCGATCATATAAAAAAAATGACTCACCTCGAGGCTCTGTCAATAGGCGACACGGCAAGGCTCACACAAGCTTCTCTCAAGGTTTTTCCTCAGCTTCCTGAACTTAGCCTTCTGCGAATTTCCAACGTGAAGCTGCCGCAAGATGCTCTCTACAGTTTCGCACAAGCACCAAAGTTGGACTCGCTCGTGTTGATGAACAAGGCACCAGGAAGCGCGCCCACGGACTGGAAACCATTATTCTCTCTCAAAAGACTCAAATTCCTGGCAATCTCGAATTACGATTTTGGCAATTCGGAGCTAGCTCGTATTGATTCATTGTCAAACTTGAAGACGCTGAAATTATCCGACTTGCAGCTTGGCGATGCTCATATGGACAAGCTCAAGTCAATATCATTGAAGGTCTTAGATCTCAGCTTTAATTCTATTACTGACAAAAGCCTGTCGGATCTTGCTTCGATGAAATCGTTGAATTCACTTGATTTGACAGGTTGTAGACGACTTACCGCCAGTCGAATCACCAGATTGAGAGAACAATTACCTCAATGCAGTATCGAGAGAGAAACCGAGGAAAAACCGGTTAGAGCCTGGTCACTCGGTCGCATCATAGCTGAAAGAAGTGGCGACTTCGTTAGGCCCGGGAAATAAACTGAACCCATCTCACCACACGCGGTTTCAGCGACTTTGGAAATGCAAGATTAATGCAGATACCTGATCACGGTCGATAGCTGGATCGCTTACTGTTCCGAATTCCTGCGGCTAGACTTTGCCGGCAATGCGTCATACGCACGTCATACGACGCTCTTACTATTGATATTGACTGAGGAAGCAGCCAACTGCGGCCTATATCCACACGCGCAGTTCGGTTTGGCATTATGAAGAGGTGCACACCAGATGTTGGATCGAACAACGCAAGATCAAGGTCCAGACAGCTCAAAATCGATCGAGAGTGGTATTGGTGCAGAGACGATTAGTGATTGTTCCAATCAAGAGTTGTACAAAAAGGCTACTGAACCTACAGAAAGCGACGCAGATAAGGTAACGGAGCTATTTGGGCAATGCACAGTCGGTGACTCTTGCCAGTCCGACGTCGACACCGAATTCGGTGCCACAGACAACGGGAAACAGGACGATCAAAACGGAACACAAGACAAGCAACCTCAAGAGGCTTCGGCAAAGTACAAAGAAGCTTTAGAATTTGCCCCCCAAACTCATACAGTGCTGCAGGATCAACAGCGTCTTATCAGCACGGCATTACAACTGGATCCTTACAACATGTCCATACGATCGATCGTTAAGCCGAACATTAGTGACTCTGGACAATCTTCTGGGTTTGATCCGTTTGTGGTCGCGAAAGCTCAAGCGGCAAACAAGGCGCAGTCATCTGTTCACGATGTTCATGGATTCACAGACGTGACCGACTGTTCGGAATCACAATCCGAAGAAAGACAAACTGCCGACGATCGCCCGAGCAGAACCTATCCACCATCCGGACCAACGCCAAATTTCATCAGGGAAGTTGCGAGGATAGCAGCGTCCGAAGACACACACAGCGACAACATCAGATCCGATGCCGTCGCACCAGAGACAAGTGATGCCAAAACCAACGCCATCACCATTCTTCGAGATCTAAGCGAAAGCCCACAAACTTATTCTGCGTACGATCCTGTCCACACAGCGCTCGAGTATCTAAAGACAAATCATCCTGAAAGTAATCATGATCTACAACATGCGGTGCTATCAGGCTTTGCCGAACAGTCAAACGAACAGGTTTTCAATCTCGTTGCAGAGATAGCGAAGGACGATCCTCAGTTTAATCGAGTGCTCCACAAGAGCATAGCAACAGCTCTTAGATCAGAGAATTCCTATTCCCAGCATAAGGGTGTCGACCTATTAATGGCGACAAGCGAGCAGTGGAGTGGGGAAGACATGATTGCAGCGATTCAGCATATACAACCAGATCAAATTGCCAAGTTTCAGGAATCTATGATGCGAGTTCCAGCAAAGGTACGCGAGCAGTATTTTCATCTTCTGTGGGGAGAATCAACCAGACAACCAGGAATTTTCGGCAACCCTGGCAGCAACTCGAACGGTTTCGTACCCAAAACAATGCAAGAACAGGAATCATTTCGTGCCAAACTTCAGTTCATCGCATCCGCCTCAGAGATAAGATTTGGTGGCGTAAGTGGTGGATTCGAAAGTAAACTCCCAATCGACTCAACCCGGGCAGAATTGGGAAGTATATTCAAATCAAGCAGTCCAACAGATATGCTTCCTAAGCGCACACACTTGCACAACGGGCGCGAAGCCGCCATGGAACAGTCGCTCAATAAGGCCTGGTCCAAGAGCTCCTGGGAAGACTTTCTGAGATCGGACAAGCAGGAAAGCGTTGATACAAGCTACATCGCGACTGTAATAGATAAAGAGATTCCTTCCACAAAACGATCGGTCGATCCCAGGAAAGTATTCACTAGGAATGGGATCGACTCAACAACAATGGGTAAAGAGATTGACGCTGCCATTGAACGCTACGGAGTCGAAGCGCTTCTGAAGGTCGACAGGCGATTAGCTCTGTACAATTCGCTCTCCCCTGAACTGCAAAAAGAATTGACTGGTTCATCGGTTCGAATTGCACCTGAGCAACTCTTTGGTGTCATGTTGAACGGCAAGCTTGGCGAGGAAGGAAGTTATGGTGCATTCCTGGCGAATCAAGAACCTCCGCTGGAACAACGAATCGCTGACGCATTGGACACAACCAATTCAAGCACACATAATCATAGGGAGAGTTTCTTCGGACAACGAGAGCAGCGTGAAAGTTCATTGACCAAGTTGACTAAGTTCACTGCCGACGGCGTCACAACCGCAGATCTCATAGATCACGTACCAGACCTTATCCTCGAAAACAGCCTTCGTGTAAATCCAGTTCTACCTGGACTCGCATCATTGGCTCCCAAGTTGGACATCCGAGATAGCGCAGTCGATGACTGGGATAAAACTCAAGGCGCCCTCGTCTTGAGCTTCCGCCAAGATGATGAACGCTTCCTGCAACAATCTCAGAAGCTATCAGAACTTGAAAATCGTGAAGGCACACTTGAGTTTGCTAAAGATGTCTATGCCTACACTGAGTTATCTCAAACCGAGGGGTCTCAGTTGCGCAGAGACTACACAGCACTGGCGATGCTGGATAAATACGGCGTCGAAGTGATGAAAACGCAAGCTCCGGGCATCTGGACTGATCTGACAGATGGGGGTCTCACGAGGCTCAAAGAGTTGGGTCTCGTCCAATCTGACAAGATACCGAAGTTTTCCAGTCGGCCCGAGGTCCGGCTCTCTGAAGCGTTAGATATCCTCACCGGCTTGAGAAGTGGAGCCGCTGGCAACCTCGATCTTCCAATTAGACAAAAGCAAGCTCTCGAAGCAATCGACAGCAATCCGTCGATTTTGCAAACGCAAGAGATTGCTAACCAATTCGGCAAAGAGTTCGCCACCTTCAGCGATTTGTTTGCTGCGGGACAAGCTGGAACTAAGTTCGAAGACTTTGTTAGTCTGGTCAAGTCCAATGCAAAAAACGCACAAGAAATCATGGAGCAAGTACAACCGCAAGACGTGGACAGTTTGAAGGAGACAGTAACTGCTTTAGGGCGGGCCAAGGAATCTGCCACGGATCGGGATACCCGATCCCAGCTTGAGGCAAAACATGATGCCCTCCAGGGAATGCTCGACCTGCTTGACAAAGATTCTCCGAAAAACCGGTCCCTGATGAAAGTCCTTGAGGAGGCACAAAGCCGCAGCTTTGATAAAGACTCACTGGGCAACTGGGTCAGGGAAAACGGTCCGGTAATTGCGGCCACCGCACTTGCGGTCGGTATCGCGGTCGGTACTATGGGGATGGGCTCACCCCTCTGCGTCGTGCTTGTTTCCTCAGCAGCAGCAGTGACAGCGTCACAGACGACTAGAGAAGGTCTCTATCTCATAAATCATCACCTTGGTGACACAGGTTTGGGTAAATACGGAGATCGCTCATACGCGGGAGCGTGGGCAGACAATCATTGGGATGACTTCGAACTTCTTGTACAATCGGATGGTTGGCAGGGCACTACAGACAGTGCCAAAGAGTTGGTGACAGCGTACTTGTCGGATGTGGCCACTCCGCTAACAATGGAATACGCCCAGAATGTGGTCATGGGTCTTGTCGGTATGGGTGCGGTTCGTCTTGGTCAAAGCGGAGTGACGGGACTGTCGCCGCAGTGGGTTCGATCGCTCGTACAAAATCCACAGGCCGCCTCGCTGCTAGAAGGCATCAACGCATCGAATGCTCCAGGCAAAGAGGTCGCTAAGGCTTTTACAAAACAATGGCTTAGAGAGCTCGCAAAAGAAACCGGCGGCGAAATTACAGAAGAGATGGCACAAGAAGGCTTCCAGACTATGGCTGAACGGGCCTTAAAAGATGCAGGTGCATCGGGGTCGATGTCATCGATGCTTCTTACAATTAGTATGTCCATCGCGCAGGGACGTGGCGGCGCGATGGTTGGCAAATACATGGGTGGAAATGTGCCTATCCATCCGGAGATCCAGAAAGATGTTCTGGAGCATCTGACCGATGCAGGGTACCGTGTAGACCCAATAGATAACGACAACTATAAAGTTAGCTCTTACAACGATCCAAGTAACGCGCTGGTCTTATGCGTCACGAAAGATGAGAGACTGTTGGATAGCACGGATAGCGGCGACACGCAACCTGGCGCTGACACTCAGCCTGGTGCTGACACTCGGACTGTCGCAAACGCACGTCCCAGCGCTGATGCCAATACGATCGCAGAAACCAGTGCTGTTTCTGATACCAGTACGGTAGACGATATTGATAGTGAATCTGATGCACAACAACGGAACCCTCTACCCCTTGAGTCGGAATACTTTGACCGACGAAATAGAAGTTCTCCTTCCGGAACCGCTCCCGTACTGAATTCAGCGGATTGGGAGATTAGACAACTAGTGCATCAGCTAGACGCAAAACCAAAAGACAAACAGCAGATTGAGGCGAAGATAAAATCCGTTTTGGTTCAACAAGGCCGCGAAATGGCTTCGAAAATGGGTCTTGTTGTTCGAGATTCCGAAAACAACGTGACCGATTACCTGATTGGTCTGGAAAACATTAGATTGATTCGCAGTGATGGAGACCCCAACATCAACGATAGTTATGGATACGATAATGTCATCTCAATCGATCTTGATCGACAGAATCCTTCAAAGGCACTCTGGCATGAGTTGAAGCACATGTCAGATTACGTTGCTAGAAAAGTTCTATCCATAGCAGATCAGGCAGCATTCGATCGTCGTATTCAGGAAGACGTATTTGGCGAACTAAGACAAGGTGGTAACAAGAGAATAACAATTGTCGACCGTCGCACTGAGATTGAGGATCGTAGCGAGCTGACAACTGCCGAGCAACGACAAAGTCTTTCTATGTTGCTGCAAGAGTTCGTTGACGAAAGAGGGTCTAATAGAAGCAGTCCAGAGGACATGCAAGCATGGCTTGCTTCGAGATCGGATGCAACTGTTTTTTTTGCCGAGCAAGGCATCGATTCGGCGGCTCTCGCATCTGTCATGGTCAAGGAATTTCAACATTACCGACTGGTAAGAGAGTCAGCCACATTGCCCGACAAAGTCTTAGATGCCAATCCTGTTTTATCTAAATACATCGAGCAACAGCTTGATTCCTATAAAACGAGAAGTACGATCCGTGGCAGTGATGCGATGGAGCCAAGGCTGAAGAAGCTTACTCAAGGTGTTACGGAAGAAGCGCTAGGAATTGCAGGCGATCTTTCGTGCTACCACACCTTCTCACCCACCGAGCGCAGAGCCGAAGCCGCAGAGCTCACACGAGAAATTGCGCTGCTGATGCAGGAATCGGGCAAAGAATCATCTGTAGAGCGGGCGAAATCTATATTGAAAATGCAGAGCATTTCGCAAGATCTGACAAAGTCTCTGGCAAAGCTTAGAGCAGAAGTCGACGAAGCAACAGAAGCCCAGCTCTGGAAAAGCGTTCGAAAATCCGCATCAGAACTTATTGACTTCGTACCCTCAACCCAAGTAGGTCGGGACGTCATCCGGCGTCTGGTCGATATGGATCTGGTGGACAATTCCGCTTTACCGGTCAGTTTGCAGATACCAGCGAATCAATTGATAGCACCAGCTCCGGTGCGGTCTCCACAGGCAGCAACGCAAACGGAATCGAAAGCCCCTACAATTGCTTATCCATCAGATCGATCGAGATATGACGCTGAACCAATACTCCGGCTTTATTCCAAAAACAATCCACTTGCACCTGGAGCGAACCACGATTCGGATACCGAATCAGAGCAGACTCGAAAGGAGAAGGATTCGAAAATTGAAGAACTGAAAGGAAAAAGCGCTATCGATGAATTGAAACTCATCGCAGCAACGGAGACAGATATCAAAGTAGCCCAAAAGGCCTTTGATGGGCTCGTCGATATCGCTCCTCCGAATCAAATGGAAATATTGAAAGAGCTGGCCGGGACTGATAGTCACGTGGCCAGCTTGGCTCTCCAAGAATTCTCGTTAATGAGCACCGATGACGCTGATCTTTCATTTCTCAAAGAGCGCTTAGAGCGTGGAGATATTGAAAAACTCTGCGCGAGCGGCACGTTCTATCCAGACGCCCATTTTCAAGCCTACGCGCTTCACCAGATGCAGGACCAGGTCTTTCAAAGGGCGTTCGAGTCACTGGAAAGTCATCCCGATCTTAGAGCTGAATTATGTCGCTTGGTTTTGTCGACTAAACAGCCTCTTTTTGCACCCAAAGCACAAAAGGAATTCGAATTTGACCTTCCACTAGAGTCGAGATTAAAGGCGATCGAGCATCTAGTCGCATTGCGAGATCCACGCTTTGACAAAGACCTGGAAATGATGACTTCGATGGCAAATCCGTCAATCAAACAAAAGGCACAGGAGAGTTTGGCTAAGCTCTGGAGCTCGGAGGTACAGAACCCTGAAGCTACTGGTACAAGCAAGAGTGAGTTGATAATCGGCGATCGCTTGAAGAACCTAACAACTGAACTGGGTGAGGTTGATATACCAAAATGGGGAGCTGGGGACGAACTAGACTTTAACAATCGTGTCGAGGCCAGGCGTATTGCCGATCAACGGCGCGAAGAGTTCGAGGTTTCGCTGATAGGTGATCTGTCGATGAGCGAGCCCGATGATCAGGCGTTCGGCAACACTTGGAAGGAACATGAAAAACTCTTCGAAGACGAGCCGGCAATCGAGGACCTTCTCAAAACACACCCTGAGACTCTAGAAAAATACATACACTGGCGCGAAGCTGAGAAAGACGTGAGACATTTACGAAGCAATCGTTTAAGCGTGCAGGTCGAAAATGAATTTCAACGCACGGTTGACAAATTCACTGAAGCGCTGGGTATTCCGCACGTCCAAGTCTCTATCGTCGATTTGTTTCCGGAAGATACAATCGGACAGTACACCCCAGGGACGGCTCGGATTCAGATCCTGGAAAGTGCCGTCATGAGTCCTGACATAAGTAAACCTGACACCATCGGAACTCTGTGCCACGAGCTTACGCACCATGAGCAGGATTTCCTTGTTTGGCGACACCTGGCTGATGACTTGATGATAGGGAAATCAGCAAGTCCAGATCAGCTCCAACAACTAATTGACCGTTACGCAGATCAGACTGACTGGTTTGGATCTGTTTCGAATTCATACGTGAATGAGATCTTGCAACTGCGCAATGGTGAGCCGCTCAGCGAAAGTCAAAAAGCCCGCGCGACCGAGATTGTCCTGTGCAATAGAGGTTCGCGCAATGCCGACATGGATACGTACAAGAAACTGGATCGGATTAAACTAATCGAGGAGTTCACCGTTGGGAATGCAATCAGCGTGTTGAAAGGCCACAAGAGATCGTATAGTCAACTTGTGGAGGACTTATGGCAAGGCAGTTCGCTGCCTAAAGAAGTGCGCACCACTTTCGAGAATCTCGACAAACTGTCGACCGAACCAGGTGGAATTAAGACGTCGCAGTTGGATAACGCAACACAGATTCTTCAGCAACATCTTGCTCCGCTCAAAAAACAGCTAGAGTCACAAAGCCATAGAAGATACAGACAACGATTCGACGAAGTAGAAAGTTGGGAAGTCGGCAGGAGAGCTGCTTTCTTCGCGAGCAACGACGCGGGAACAGACGAATTCGATCAATCAAATTCTGTTCACAAATCATTTCCTCTTCCAGGACAATTTCAAGATCAATTCACTCTAAAGGATCTATTGGATGCATACGATAGGTTGAATCCAGGGTCACAAGAATAAGAAATGAGAGCCTGAGACAATGCCCCGCACGTTTACTGAAGTAATGACCTTCAACGGGCGGATCGCAATGCCTTCCGACCTTTTGGAAATAGGCGAGACGTGGCATGACCACGGGAAGCTCAATAGGGTTTTAGTGATAGTGATAGTGATAGTCATAGTCAGGTCATAGCGCACCTGTAATATCACAAGTTGCAAGCTATCAATCTACCCATCCAGGCGAGGTACAGCGAATGATTTGGAGAATTCTAGACTCCTTTAGACCTGGTGAATCAAGCCCGACGATGGCAACCAACATCTTCGAAAAACCGACAGACACATCAGTGAAAATTCAAAGCGAATCTTCTCAACTGCTTGATCGACTAAAATCCGTTCTACTCCTCGACAATCAACTCGAGCTCGATCATAGCGCTCAAGAAAATCAAAAACGTGACGAATCTGTGGAGCCTAGCGCAACGATAGATCCACTGTTGGTCAATGAATTCCGCCGGCGATGCCATAACGAGCTAATGAATCTCATAGGTCCACCGCCACGATGTCCGGCTTCAATTGTGAAGGACAGTTCGAAGAGCACAACTTTCGAGTACTGCGAAAACGACTGTGTTAGCAGATCTGCAACTTTTATCTGCGCCAGCCTGGACTAGGTACATACAGCTAGAAAACACCATGAAATCCAAGAACGCAAAGCCTTCCTTTCTCAGCAAAGGAATATTTTCCATCATATTTTTCACTACCTTAGTTTTACTACCAGGTAAGGCATCTGCTTACCGTGTCAATGAATACAATCTGAACAGTGCAATTGAAGCCTGGCGCAAACATAATGGCGATGACACCACTAAAGCCTTCGAACTCAAAAACCGGCAGGAGACAGAGCCGATACAAAACCAGCGAATGTCCTATCCAACAGGTGGTGGAACTCAACAGGGAGGACTTAACTTTAGCGGTGGAAATTCGCTTAGCGAGTTGGGTTCTGACAATGCCACTAAGAATCAGAATCAGCGGTACAAACCGAAACAAAACGAGCAGAAAACCAAGACTTGGTACAACTACCACGATACCGATCACCCACAGAAAGAGGATGGTCCCTTTCGACTTGCCGCGAGTAAATACAACGTTGATCAGGGCGAAACTTTAAAACAAACACTTTCAAACCAATTCACCAAAGAGTTGCTGCAACAGCAAATCCAGGACAACAATCCTGACGGTATCATCAGCGCTTCTGACGCCGCCCACAATACGCAGCTGCAAGCGCGATTGGCCGGCGATATGCAAAGCTATCCTCACAGCAAATTTTCAGAAGGCCAGGCAGCAGGACACGGAGCCGCGCAAGGCGCATCAGAAGCACTTAGCGATGCTTTTGATCCAACCTGGATTGCGCTCCTGGATCTCTACTGCCAACCTCTAATAAATGTTGCCAACGAAGCATCCGGATCTCGCGCAGGTGCCTCACAGGCAACAAAGACATACAATCATGCTATTGGGTTTATTCAGCGGATGTACTCTAAGGTTTACGTTCCGATCGCCCTTCTCTTTTTGCTGCCGGGTGCAGTGTTAACGCAAGTGAAAGGACTTGTCGCGAGAGGCGTTTTGCAGAATCAGAATGACGATGATGGTGTCAGTCCGTTTAGCGGAATCCTTCGATCGCTTATCGCCATTTTCCTGATACCGGCGACACAAGTGATTCTGAGCTACTGCATCGATGTTGGAAATTCACTGACCGATGTTGTTTCACAACACGTAGAACCGGGGTTGATTTTCATGTGGTCTGATGAACAGGTCTTCAGAGCACCAGTAGAAAATGCGAAAAATATAGTTCAAAACCCGAGTATGTTTGCTGTTCTCGGTAAATTGTCGCAGGGCGCCGAGCAGGAGTCCGGAGTAGAGTCGCAGTCGACCGCCACTGTAATGCTTCAAGCGCTGGCCAACTTAATGGCCCAATCCACCGCTTTCGGTCTGGTCATGCTCTGCGCGTTCCAGATAGTGATGGCTTGCTATTTGATGCTCATGGGACCGCTCGCTGCATCCTTTTACGCCTGGCCAACAGGTATAGGATCGCTGTTCAACAGAGTCTTTCCAGCATGGGTTGACGCGGTGATCAACCTGTCACTCTGGCGATTTTGGTGGGCCGTTGTGCTCTTGTGTATGGATGCGCGCTTACACTGGCTCGAAGGCAGTATCAAGTGGACTTCGGAATGGGAACTGTTAATGTTCATCGCTTTTTTGGTCATTCTTTCTTACGTTCCATTCAATCCGTTTGATTTTAAGGCGGGCGATATGGTTTCACAAATCATGCAAAAGGCAGAGCAATGTGTGGGAGAAGCCTCCCAAGGGAAATAGCTGGAAACTCAAAGATTCAGCAAGCAAGCGGAACACGGACGAGGAATGAATCAAGGTATG